>CAYFMI010000169.1:0-2610 GCA_964344175.1 uncultured Anaerolineales bacterium | reverse complement strand
TTATCACCAACCCATTAGACAGCAGTCCCTTAACGAGGCCTCCGGCTATGCTATCAAGATCGGCGATAACTCGGACACACCGCTGGAAAATATCTACATTGCCAACATTGTCTTTGAGAATAACGCTCTGGGTGGTATCCTGATCAATGGGCTGACCAATGGTTCCCCCCTAGAGTATACTGTCGAAAACAACACTTTCGTGAATGGAATATCCGGAATCACGCTCAATGTACCGGTATCCCCGGCAACGATTTCGAACATTCACAACAACATCTTCGCCGGGCAATCTCTGTCTCCCATCCAAATTGTAGCAGTGGATGATGGCGGTGTAGAATACAGTTATAATTTGTTCTACGACTGCGGCGGAAACGGAGATTGCGCCACCGACTGGTACGCGGGCAATCTTAACGCGACTTCCAGCGCACACGACAATCTGTTTGATCTCGCCCCGCTTTTTGTGGATCCTGACGATGGAAATTATCATTTACTCTCTGATTCACCAGCGATTGACGCCGGCGATCCCGATAGTTTGAATGGCTTGGTATTTGATGGCAATAATGACGGCATTCCGCGAATTGACATTGGGGCCTTTGAGTTCTTGCCCTCCCTGGAGGAACCAACCCCTACGCCTACCGTGACGCCAACCAGCACATTCACACCTACGCCAACATTTACCGCCACGCCAACAGCAACTGCCACACCTACCCCCTCGCCTTCTCCCACACCGACGTTGACATCCACAGCAACAACTACCCCTACCCATCCCCCCACGGTCACACCTACCCCCACGCCCACCCCATCTCCAAGTACCATTCACGATCTACGAACTTTACTAAACGATTTACATCAACAAGGCGAGGTAACATCGTCGCTGTATCGTGTCCTGAACACGCTCTTGCGCGCGGCGGAACGGCTGGAGCAACGCGGGCGCACACAGGCTGCTATCGTGCTGCTACGCGCCTTTATTCGTCTGGTGCGGATGCAAAGCGGGCGGCAGGTGACACCAGAAGCGGCCCGGCAGTTGATTGATCTGACCCAACAGGTGATCTACACACTGCAATGAAACGAAAACTCCTTCTCAATCTGTCCATTAACCTGGGATTGATCCTGCTTTGCGGGGGGGTGTCTACGCTGGCTTTTTGTCGGAGTTGGTTCCGCCTACCCAATACCGAAGTAGTTGTTTCGGCGTGCGAGGATATGACGGTGAAAGACTCTGAACCCAGCGGTCAGATGCTGTGGATCAGGGAACTTGGAAACGAAGAAGAATATCTTCTGAATCAGTATTTCCTTGATCTGCGCACAGGAGAAAGAAAACCGGTACCAGCCATCATCTACGAACATTTCGAGGCCAAGTACTTCCGCGGCAAGCTGCTCACGCCAGACCTGGTATGGCTCGAAGGCAGTTACCATCAACCAGATGATGTGGACTACAAGCCCCATTTCATCCTGGACTTGAGAGATGGTAATCGTTATCCACTGCTAGACCTGACATGGCATTTCTCCAATAAACGGTTAGAAAACGGCGAACTTCATCCTGACCTGCTGGCTTATTTTCTTAATGCCGAACAGGTTTTTATTTCTCGCGAGGAAAATAGAGTGATTGCATTGGCGTCAGATTTTCATCAATACCCCGAAAGAAATGTCATCTTTTCTCAGTATTCGCTTGGATCAAATAGTTTGGATGCTAAAAATGGCGAACTACTCGAACAGTTGATGACAGAATTGGGCGTTGACTACCAGATTTTGGATGTCTCTCTTTACTACGCCGGAATTCCTTCACCATCTGGAAATTTTGTCGTTCGAAATGACGCCATCTATCTGGCCGATGGAGACATTCCAATTTTGGAAAAGGAGCGGGGCGGGTTTGGGGGGTATTTCAAAGGTTGGTACTATGATGACAGTGGAATTGTTGTCATACGACCCACGCGTTACTTGTTTTCAGGTCCCCTATTCGAAGATGGGTCTGTCAGAATTCTTAAAATACCACAACCTGTTCTCAAATTACGCTTGCCGGAGGAATACCTTCCATCCCCGCCCATACCGTGATATTCACAACTGGCGATTACGTCATCCTGGCAAACCAACGCGTAGAGATCGGCGCCGGGGCATCTGTGAACAGCGGCGACATCGGCGTCAACGACGGGCCGGATGGCCCGGGTTCGGTCGAGATCCAGATCAACGCAGCAGCCCGTTTGAAAACACAAACCGATCTCGCCGCCGACAGTATCCAGGTTGGCGCCCAGGCCAGAGTCAGGGGAGACCTGTACTATAATGACCTGGAGACGCACCCCAACGCCGACCTGCGCGGCGAATTGTACACCCCCGTAAACTTGCCGGTGTTGGAGATGCCCTCGCTGCCAACCTTTGAAGTAGCGCCTAGCGCGCCTGATGTGCTGGTACTACCGCGCGAGCGTATGGAACTGCCCCCGGGAGACTACCAGAACGTGATCGTGCAGGCGCGCGGCACACTGCGCTTGACCGGCGGCATCTACGAATTCCGGCGGTTGTGGATTGGCGCCAATGCACGGGTGAAATGCCTGTCGCCATGTGAGATTCGGGTGGAGCAGCAGGTCTGGTTGAACTCACAGGCGCGGCTGCTGCCCGGGTTTG
>CAYFMI010000168.1:0-2622 GCA_964344175.1 uncultured Anaerolineales bacterium | reverse complement strand
AAAGGATGGGTAAATGTAGGGATTTTGGTTTTGGGATGTTGGGTTATGATGGTGGAAATATCGTCGAGGAAATCTTGAGGATATGAAAGTTATTGAATTACCTGAGCAGTATGAGGGCCAATTTGAGGACCTTCAAAACTTGATAAACCAAACCGAAGAAGATCTACTGTGTGCCATCTTCTTATACCGTCGTTGCAAAAATAGTTACCAACCTAATCCTAATATATGTTACTTGCTTCACCAAACCATCGAAAAATGGCTAAAAATATACATTCAGGTAAAAGGAATTCTATTTCCAGAGAAGAAAAGGAATACCCATAGCCTGGCATCTCTCTTATCAAGAGCCGGGCAACAGGATCAAGAATTCAACACCATGCTGTCACAAATAGATCAGGCTGACCCAATTATGTCAAGACATACGTATCCAGAGCATCTAAGATATGCGGAAAAACCTGAAATGTATGAAAATGTTGACGGGGTCCATATCGGTCTTCTTTTTAGGATCGTGTTCAGAGTTCGGCGCATCGTGAAAAAGGCCATAAGAGAGGAGCTTAGATGAAAACAATTCAATTTACTTGCGAGGTGCTTACGCCCCTGTTTTCAGGAGGTGCTGACCCCCGAGGTGCCCCTGAGTTACGTATCCCGGCCATACGCGGCGTATTGCGCTATTGGTATCGTACTTTAATTGGAACGACATTATTACCTGACGGTGATGGTGAAATTGGAATGCTGCAAGCGAAAGAAGCTGAAGTATTTGGCTCAACTGACCATGGCTCTTTGGTATCACTTCGGTTGCGCACTGATAATGCTCAAGTAGAGACTTTTACGAAAGACAAAGCTATTAGAACGCGCAGCGGAGGTTTCCTACCAACAGGGAAAGATTACCTTTATTGGTCTATGGCAGCCAGTGGACGACCAAATACAAGTCGCTATCGTCCCGCCAGGAAGTATCTTTCGCCAGGAACAACATTTAGGTTGGATGTGAGTTCCTACAGGCGGCCATCCACACTGGCCAAAGTATACGCAACAACCTGGTTATGGGGAAATCTTGGCTCTTTGGGAGCGCGCGCTAACCGTTGTGCGGGTTCAATTCAGGTTGATGCTAGTGCATTCAAAACAGCCTGGCCAGTTTTCAAAACTTGTCAAACATTGGATGACCTCAGCGTATTCTTGAGTGAAAATATTCAAAAATGTTTCGACCTTGTAAAAGAGAACGACTCGGACTGGAGAGTCTTTGGGGATAATACACTATCAAACTATGATATTCTCTCTCCCACAAGTGCGACCGTTATGGTCGTCGCAAATCAACCCGAAGGTTGGAATACGTATCTGGATGCGCTCAATGGAATTGGTGAAAGGTTCCGAGATTTCCGTAGCCATCGTGGGGATATTGGTCGGAAAGATCACGATGCTGTTCTTCAGTGGTTAGAACATGGGGGTAATGGCCCGGAAATCAAACGAGCAGCTTTTGGGTTGCCGATTACATTCCGATATTCGGGTGGAGGGCCACGCGACGTGATCATCTCAACGCAGGGGGAAAGACGCGGGTCGCCCCTGCATATGCGCGTTACCCGTTTGAAGACTGACAAATATGTAGGTGTATTCACCTTATTCAAATCAAAATTCCTCGAGGAAAATGAACAACTGAGTCTCCAAACACGCCGAAATTGGAACGCCCCAGCGCCATCGCAATATGAAGTCGTTGAAAATTTCATTGAAACCTTCCCAATCGCAAGGAGGGTATTATGACTGACGCCATCCTCATCTTCACCTTCTCCCCTATTCAGCCTTTTATTGCCGAGGCCCGGCGCACGTCAGACCTGTATGCCGGCAGCCAGATTCTGGTCAAGATGGCGAGGCGAGCAGGTCTTTTTCTGAAAGATCAGGGGAAACTTATCTACCCTACCCGACTCGATGCCGACGTACCCAACCGGCTTGTGGCGAAGGTTCCGTGGGAGCAGGTTTCCGATTTGGCAAAAAAAGCTGAAAGTGAACTGTTGTCGGCATGGAAGGCCGAAGCCGCTGATGTAGAACGTCACTTTGTTCAAGAACTGCACCCCGCCGCGGGGCTGAACGCCAATGATCCACTATGGAAAGAAATTTGGGAGCGGCAGCGCGATCACTATTGGGAATGCTATTGGGCCGCTACTCGACTGAAAAACGGCGATTATCAGTCTGCCTACCGGGAAGCCAATCGTGCCCTGGATGCCGTCAAACGCACCCGGGCTTTTGGCCAAAGCACTGAAGCCGGTTTAAAAGACACGCTTGGTGGCAGGCGCAGCGGTTTGCGGGTGCGGAAACACGACTCGCGTGAATATTGGCGCGCTATCAGCCATCTTGAACGCGTCTTTGCTGCCCGCTTGAGACCGGATGGTCGAGAACGGCTGGATATGCTGGGGTCGGTCAAGCGCTTTGGGCCTACGGGGAGAAGTGACGCAGGAGCTAAATTCCCCTCTACAAGCACTATCGCGGCGCGTCCATTTATTGAACAGATGCGGAATTACCCGGATGCCTTAGCTGCATATCGAGGCGCAATCGAAGACTTATTCCCCCCGAATCGCCCGCACAAGGTAGACAAAAATAATCCCGATTGGCCCTATGATGGCGATCTTTTCTACATGG
>CAYFMI010000167.1:0-2631 GCA_964344175.1 uncultured Anaerolineales bacterium | reverse complement strand
TATCAAGAACCAGCGACAACCTTCTTCTTCATTTGTTAAAGTGATAGGTAACTAGTTTTATAGTTAGTATCGACGGTGGTTAATTTCTATCAAATTCTTTGGGGAACTCCAGAGAAGGGGCACGAGTGAGCAATGCGAAAAAAGCCGAATGTATCAAGGAAATTACTTGAAAAATATCTTTTTGTGGAATCGGATGCAGAAGCCAGAGACCTTCTCAGTCGACACCCTAAACTAAAGCCTTATGGCGATGTGACAGTGGCGATGCGTGAAGCCGTCACTATGATGCTGATCGCCGTAGATAGGATGACAGAGAACCTAACCGATTTTGCAATTATTGCTGTGGAGGAACACAGCCCGGGAATATCGGTTGTGCTTTCGCAAGATCCTGCGGGGGAGCGTACCGCAAACCTTTTTGAAATTCCAGCATCGGTGTTGCGCAGGATCCTGCTGCGTAGTCCTAGTGATCTACATTTCATTTTGCCGCTTACTTTGCAGACCAGCCTTCACCATCCCGAATACCTTTCGAAGGAGAGCTATTGGCTGTTGGATATTTGGATTCACCGCGATCAGGCCGATGAAGATCTGCACAATAAATTAGCGTTATTTCAAAGGGCCATAGCCATTTGTTTAAAGGGAGGCTTGAATTCAACATGGGTTCTAAATATCCACAAAAAGTATGGGCATGCTGCGCAATAATAATTCTAAGGGAGAAATATTCATGCGAAATTCTACCGATCAAGTAGCCGTTTTTATTGATTTCGAGAATATCGAATTGAGTTATCGGGACAAGACCAATAATGAAGATGAGATCGACTGGTCGCGCATATTAGACGCGGCTGTGGATTTTGGGCGGGTGGTTGTCCGAAGAGCGTATGGCGATTGGTCGAAATTTGGGCGCAATCAACGCGAGTTGTTGGGGTTGGGAATTGATTTAATTCACGTATCCTCGAAGAGGGGGAAAAACGCCGCCGATATCAGCATTGTGATTGATGCGTTGGAAATCGTCAATAATGAAAACTCGAATATCAGCCATGTAATTCTGATCTCAGGAGATGGAGATTTTACCGAGTTGGCCCATCGTCTGAGGGCGCGCGGCAAAACCGTTGTCGGGTTTGGGGTCAGCGGCTCTAGCGCTGAATACTTGATTCAGGCGTGCGATCAATTTTTGTTCTGTGATTTATTTATGAGTGACGAAAGCGACGCTGCCAAAGAAGCCGATGATGACACGCAGGTAGTTTCATTTGATGTCAGCGAAGCGCGCTTATTACTCCGCCGGGTTTTGAAGATCTATGTGGGTGAGTGGGTCAGCGGGGGCAAAGTGAAAACCAAAATGTTACAACTCAACCCGGCATTCAATGAGATGAATTACGGGTTTGAGACTTTCAAAGATTTTCTGGCAGCCCAAGATGATATGCTCATCATTCGTACCGCTCAACCCGGCGGTCACCTGGAAGTGCAAATATTGCCCGAAACGGAGACTGCCCCAACGCCCAGCGGGCCAAACGCTTTACTCGACAGTTACCTGGTTCATCTTGCTCGACAGAAAATCCGCATGACGCCCAACGAACATCGCCCTGGGATTATTCTGACGTTTTACAAAATTTACAAAGCCAGCGAGGGGGATAGCTTACTCGAATTGAAAGAGAAGTTGCATGAATATTATGAGGAAAATGCGCCCAATGTGAAATGGCAGTATGTCAGCGAGGTCGTTCATCAATTATTTCACACCTATTGCTTTGACTTCGATCAAGATGACAGCAATTACCCTCCCGATGTGACTTTGTGGGGGCGGCGCGTCTCCCTGACGAGTGACATTGCCAGCGCTACGGACCTATTGGTAAAATGTGATCAACAAATTATCAAAAAAATTGCTAGAGAACTTGGGGCAAATGGCAGTGTAGACGTTGAAGTTGCAGTACGGTTGTTGTATGGTAGTGTGCGCGGTCAAAAAATGATGGATTATGTTGCAGACCTGATCGGGCCCTGAGATCTATTTATTGGCAAATTTTGATCTCTAGGGGTCAGGCAATTGCACAAGCAAGCGCGCCAGTCCTCCATTTATTGGTAATTTTCCGGCGGCTTATGTCGTCAACATATTATTGGATAAGGAGTTGATCATGTCGGAACCGAAAACGAAACCAAACGAAAAAGACGTTGAAGAATTTCTAAACGGCGTGGAAGATGAGCGCAAACGTAAAGACAGTTTTGCAATACTAGAACTGATGCAGCAAGTAACCGGCGAACAACCAATGATGTGGGGGGATAGCATTATTGGGTTTGGCAGCTATCGGTATAAATATGCCAGTGGGCGTGAGGGAGACTGGATGTTGACCGGATTCTCGCCTCGTAAACAGAGCCTGACTTTATATATCATGTCGGGGTTTTCGGAGTACGAGGCCCTGCTCGAAAAATTAGGTAAGTACAAGACCGGGAAATCGTGTCTGTATATCAAAAAATTAGCAGACGTTGATCAAGAAGTCCTGCGGGAGTTAGTGCGTCAATCTGTGGAGCATATGTCTAGACCGCAAGAATAACTCAAATACATTGGCAATTTAAAATAAAAACTGCCGGTGAGTTTTAGTGGTACTCTCGCTAAATTAGATTATAATAGTCCTCGAGAAAGAACGGAGG
>CAYFMI010000166.1:0-2730 GCA_964344175.1 uncultured Anaerolineales bacterium | reverse complement strand
CCACCATCATAACCCAACATCCCAAAACCAAAATCCCTACATTTACCCATCCTTTTCCCAACGTCTGATGATACCCGTCGGGAAAAAACACCGTAGACTTATTTTTCACCCGCGCCGTATCTCCCCGATCCCGGCCAGGAAAGGCGCGAACTTCTGGCGCAGGAAGTAAATATCCAGTTGAACGTCCGTATCCCAGGCTCTGCGGCAGGCGCGCAGGATCTCGGTCTTATGGCTGTCTAAGGTGGTCACGGCAACGCAAAGCCGGGCGGCGGCTTCTTCCCGGCTCATTCCCTGGGCCAGGGCGCGCAGCGCATCGCGCTGACGCTCAGTAATCGCCTCCCAGACCCGGCGGCAGCGAGTTCGGTCGGTGTCGTCCAGCCAGCCCTGGTGGGCAGCGCGCACCTCCTCGGGCGAAAATCCCAGTAAAGCGCGCACCCCGGGGAAATAAGTCCCCCAGGGAACCAGCGGCGCCTCAATTAAGTGTACGCCAGCCTGGGGCGGCGCGTGCATCAACGCCCCTTCATAGGCCTGCCGGGTTACATCGTCGGGCGTGTGCAAGTGCCAGGCCCGGTCGGCAGAGTCGAAATGCAGCATGGCTACCGAAAAAGCCAGTAACGCCATAATCCGCCGTCCGCCTGTCAGACTCAGATGAATGCGTTCGCCCTGTGCCTTCAAATCCGAAAAAAGTTGGTAGAATGTCTTCCAGACGGCATCCACCTCTTGCGGTGTGCGGGCATCCGCCAGGCGCTGGTCGCCCAAACGAATGGGAATACTGCGAAAGTGGCAGGCTCTCCCGCCGTAACGATCCCCGGCAAACTCGCCCGCCAGCAACCGGTTGGCCTGCTCGTAGCGGTCTTCCGAGGCCATGTATACAATCACCACCTGGTCAATCTCTTCGCCGCGCGCCAGCAAGAGATCCAGGGTGAAGGTGACAATTTGGGGTTGGCCCCCTAGCGGGGCTACCAGAGATTTCGAAAACATCATGACCCTTGTTGAGAGGAACCTGTTATGCGCACAAATCTACTGCCTGCTATTCTGATTGCCGGGCCGTCTCATAGCGGCAAATCAGTACTCTCTTTTTTGCTGACCTGGAAACTGCGCGAGATGGGCATAGCGCATTACTTGCTCCGGGCGGCCCCAGACGGGGAGGGCGATTGGTATCATCTGGGGAAATCTGGATTGGTGAGGGCTTTGCGCCAGGAACACAAAGGGGAATATTCTCCAGAATTCGTTACCAACATCCGCAACATTATTGATAACCGGCTGCTGCCCTTGCTGGTGGATGTGGGCGGACGCCCACAAGGGGAGCAATTCGGCATCCTCAAAGATTGCACACACTCCATCCTGCTATACTGCAATGAAGATCAACAGGTGGAGTGGGACTCTTACCTGGCAGACATGGATCTCCTCCCTGTGGCGGGGTTGCGCTCCGACCTCGAAGGTGAGGAAATTATCTCAGAGGCGCATCCTGTCCTCCAGGGAATTATCAGCGGGCTAGATCGCCATAACTGGAAGACCGGGGTGACCTTTGGCGCACTATTGGACCGCGTTGCCGGTATTTGCCATTATGACGAGGCCCAACTGGAACAGATCCACACTCAGAAGGCGCCTTACCCGGTCTTGAGCGAACGCCAAATGGCTGAGACGCTCGAACTTGTTCAACCGGGCAAACGGCTGTTTTGGGAACCCGGGCACCTGCCTCGCATCCAACAAATCATCTCCGTGGAGGGGCCGCGTGCCGTGTATGGCAGAGGCCCGGTCTGGTTAGCAGGGATGCTGGCTGCACATCATGCGCCTGTCCCGTTGGCTTTTTTCGACGCCCGCTATGGCTGGCTGATCACGCCGGAGGTGACCTTTGAAAAGCCCGAAAATGTGAATGTGCAAATCAGATACAACGAAAGTTTTACGGCCTATTGGCTGGAATTCACCCTGGGTGACGTAGAGGTTGAACCTGGCGAAATCTGCCTGCCGACATTGCCCATTGAAAAAGATCGCGGCCTCATCCTAAGTGGGGGGTTACCCCGCTGGTACTTTGCCGCCCTGACGCGCGCCCTGATGCCCCAATGCGCCTGGATTGCCATTGACGACCCGGCGAGCAATAGAACAATCAGGGTGTACAACCACATCGCGCCCCAAAAAATTGGCTGTGTTTTCAGTAGATGGTAATAGCCACACAAAAACCAAAACAAAACTCCCCTGGCAATGAAGTAAATGAGAGATAGGTGCCGCGTACCAAAGTACTACCTATTTATAGCCGAAATCCATTGAAAAAGCAATGCCGTTTGTAAGATTTTCACGGCTTTCTTAAATTTGTGCTATACCAGAAATTTACCGCAGAGAACGCCGGGTTCGCTGAGTTTTTTAAATTTTTCTCTGCGTTCTTTGCGCTCTCAGCGGTAAAAGCGCTTTTCGTTTCGACTTTAAGAAAGCCCTGTAAGATTTTAAGGAAGATTAACAGGATATGTTTGCCAGGTGAGTCGCCAAGAGGCGATCTCAGATTGTGGTAATTATCACATTGCAGTGGATACCCTTCGGAAAACGCGTATTCAGTTGCAGGGGGCTGCTGAGTGGCGTTCAAGCGCGTTGGCGAATGCGCTGAAGCTTCAGTCAATGGCCGCTTCTGATGGGTTTGAAGCTTCGGCGTAAGATCGTTCGCAAGCCTTTTGCAGAAGCGCGTTAACATGGTGTATAATAGCGTAAGCAAGCGAAAAAGAGCGCAAATTTTTTAGG
>CAYFMI010000165.1:0-2778 GCA_964344175.1 uncultured Anaerolineales bacterium | reverse complement strand
TTTTGCCATGATCAATCTGCGACATGTTATTCATTCATAAGTTTCAATGAGTTCATCGATAACTCCCACTGGTGCAATCAAGGTCTCCTAAATGCCGTAGAATTTGTTACCTCGGTACATTGACTCCCCCCTGGTCGCCAATACACCATTGGTGTGGTCTATTTTTATAGGGGCGGAAGCTCATTCATTGCCCGGCCAGTTTCAGCAGGTATTGCCCATAGCGATTACTGTTCATCGCCAACGCTAATTCGGTCAATTCTTCTGTGCTGATAAAACCTTTACGGTAGGCAATTTCTTCAGGGCAAGAGATCATCAAGCCCTGGCGTTCTTCAATTGTATGAATAAAATTTGATGCCTGGAGCAGAGTTTCATGCGTTCCAGCATCCAGCCAGGCAATCCCACGCCCAAGTACCTGGACGTATAAATTATTGTTCTGTAAATACATTTTGTTTAAATCGGTAATCTCTAATTCGCCCCTGGGAGAGGGTTGCAAACTTTTTACATAACGAACCGCTTCATCATCATAAAAATACATCCCGGGGACGGCGTATTTCGACCGCGGCCGCTGTGGTTTTTCTTCGATTGAAGATGCCAGGTGATGGCCGCTTTCTTGCGTTTCGAATGTAATTACGGCGTAGTGTTGCGGTTCTTGTACCTGATACGCAAAAACGAGTGCCCCATCTGTCAGTGCCGCAGCTTCAACCAACCGCTTGGGCAGAGAAGTGCCATAAAAAATATTGTCACCCAAAATCAGGCAGACAGGCTGTTGATCGACAAAATCTTCACCAATGAGAAGTGCATCAGCTATCCCACGAGGTTCTTCTTGGGTACGGTAAACAATATCAAGCCCCAACTGGCTGCCATCCCCCAAGAGTTGTTCAAACAGGGGCAGATCTCTTGGTGTACTTATTAACAGGATTTCGCGAATGCCTGCCAGCATGAGCATCGAGAGGGGATAATAAATCATCGGTTTGTTATATACCGATAGCAGCTGTTTGCTAAACCCCAGGGTTAAAGGATATAAGCGGGTTCCCTTCCCCCCGGCGAGAATAATGCCTTTCATCGGATGCTCACCTATCACCGTAATTCCACTCTATCCAGTGCTGATAGCTTTTTCGCTCTCGAACAACCTCCACCCAGGCTAGATGGTTTAGATACCAATCAACAGTTTTTTTCAAACCTTCCGATAATAACACCTGCGGCTCCCATTGCAGGTCTAAATACAGCTTCATGCTGCTCATCGCGTAACGCCGGTCGTGCCCGGGGCGGTCGGGTACATGTTGGATTAAATCGACATGCGGGTAATGGGGAGAATCTGGCCGAAGCACATCCAAAATAGCGCAGATTTGATGCACGATTTCAAGATTTGTGGGTTGATTCTCGCCACCGATGGTATAAGTGCCCCCTGGGGCGCCTCTTTGCAAAACTGACCAGATTGCTGCGCAATGATCTTCGACATACAACCAATCTCGGATCTGCTTCCCATCTCCATAGACCGGCAATGGCTTTCCCTCTAGCGCATTCAAGATCATCAGCGGGATTAATTTCTCTGGGAACTGATAAGGACCATAATTATTCGAGCAGTTACTAATAGTCACCGGCAAACCATAGGTGTGCCGGTATGCCCGTACCAAATGGTCGCTGGAGGCCTTCGATGCCGCATAGGGGGAATTGGGGGCATAGGGCGTGGTTTCCGAGAAAGGCGGGGCGCCAGGTTCCAGGGAACCAAAGACCTCATCGGTCGAGATATGATGAAAGCGTACGCCTTCGAGCGGGAGTGCTTTGTCAGCCAGCCAATAAACCCGTACCGCTTCTAGCAGCGTAAATGTGCCGACCACATTGGTTTGAATGAACTGTTCTGGCCCCAATATCGAGCGGTCGACATGCGACTCGGCGGCAAAGTGAACGATTGTGTCAATCTGATGCTCTCGCAATAAGCGGTCTACCAGCGCCCGATCACAAATATCACCCTCCACAAAGATGTGGCGGTCTGGAGCAGGGAGGTCTTTTAGATTTTCTAGACTACCCGCATAGGTTAGCGCATCTAAATTGACAACCTGAATATCCGCTTCGGATTTCAAAACGTAACGGATAAAATTTGCGCCAATGAAACCCGCTCCACCGGTTACAAGAAGAGATCGCATGGGATGTTTAAAATAAAATTCCTCAGATCAAATGCCCGTCATTTTAGAATAGTTGTGACTGTTCATTCTAGTCAGCTGAAAATAACTGCAGAATATAGACCAAAGGCAGTATGATAACGTATTTGCGATATTCTGATAAGTGTTGCGGTGATGAATTGATACCCTACAAAAAAGCAGTTGCTCAGTACAAGTGGCACATTGCCTCCCCCAGTTTTTCAACCCTCAGTCGGTGGTGATTTCCCCGGGTCGATACTTCAACGCGTCATAACTCTTTTGGGTAATCACAAATCGCAAGCGTCCGCGATCCACCACCAAGCGTACCTCTCCAAATTCCCCAATCGATGAAATAGCCTCATCGATCATTTTGACTTGGTGGGAAGAGAGCATACGACAACCAGGCACCACCCCAACCCGCCTTGCCACAACCCTTTGTTTCTCTTCTGTCATATATGTTTCCTCGCTAAACTAACGTGCCATTCTGACGCGCTCCGCCCTTCCGACATTCCTTTGTGAATCCGGCAATTGTACACATCCCCAGCCACAGCAGAATACCCAACATTGTGGGCTGAGGTGCATTTTCCCACGCTATCTATGCCCCTTTTTGGGGACATCTTCTATTTTGAACTACCAATAA
>CAYFMI010000164.1:0-2820 GCA_964344175.1 uncultured Anaerolineales bacterium | reverse complement strand
TACCCTTGACCTACTTTTTCGTCACCATTTTACAGAAAGAAGTTTACACTAACTCTTTGTGCCTTTGTGGTAAAAAAATATCAAGTTGATAAAGGAGAGAAAATCATGTCAACGATCAGCACCAGTTTGTCCGACTTTTTTGCAGAAGCCACAACCTTGCTAACCAATGCCCAGGAACATCCCGAAATCTCCGCCGCGCTGGACGCATTTGGCTATGACGCTGCTGTTCTTCAGGAGGGGCAGATGTTACTCGATACTGCCCGCACTTTGTATGATGCTCAAATAAAGGAGTATGGTGAACAGTACGCCGCGACTCAGGCCTTTGTCGATGAAACCAAAGCCGCCGACAAGCTTTATGCCGCTCATCGTCGTTTGGCGAAAATTGCCTTCAAAGATGATGCTCAACGCAAAACCGACTTGCATCTGAACGAGCGCAAACCCGAAGCCTTCAATCCCTGGTACGAGCAGGCTCGCCATTTCTATACCGCTTTGCTGGCTGACACTGATGCGCAGGCGCAGTTAACGCGCTACAAAGTGACGCTGGAAGCCATTCAATCTTCTCAGGCGCAGGTTGCGCAGGTCATGTCCCTGAAAAATGCTCAGGAACAAGAAAAAGGCGAAGCCCAGGAAGCTACCCAGAAACGTGATGCCGCCATAGATGCTCTTGATGAATGGCTCGCCGACTTCAAAATCATCGCCCGCATCGCCCTTGAAGACACACCCCAACTCCTCGAAGCCCTTAACCTGAAAGCATAACCCCGCAAACCGCGCATCGTGTGAGGCTGCAAAAACATCAAACGGCGAAATAGCTTTCCCGTTCCATGTTTTGAAAATGCCACACTACCGCCGCCTCACACCATGCGCTTGCATATCCGCCTGTGAAGGAATTTAACCCTCGCCAGCGACAATGCGCCCTTGCTTTCCTTTCCACCCAACGCCATAACAACTCGCACAACGCAAGCGCGCCGGGTATGCCATGAATCGGAACCAGCCATCACCATTTACCCCCCAAGCCATCGTCATTTACACCCTGCTGTCAACATCTAACATCAAGCAGAGCGCGTTGAACGCCCAGCCATAACCATCAAATATCAATCCGTGAACATCCAACGCCGAGCCATCAAAAATTACACCCTGCTACGGACATTTAACGCCAAGTCGTGCGCGTTTAACGTCTAGCTATCACCATCTAACACCAATCCCCCTTAAATTACGCCCAGCAATGGATAATTGATGCAAATCCATTGCCATTTAATAATATAATATCATCATCTAAATGCACCCTAACCAAACATTAACCATGACTCGCCTTCGGCTCCGGTACGCGGCGCAAAAATTTTCAAAAAATGCTTACAATAACCCCGTGGAGTCTCGCAAAGTCGGCGAGCAGGTTATGTAACCGTTAGCTTTCAATTTCCAAAGCCGAAATGTCGAAAACTTCAGATGTTCAATCGGTTATAATTGTTGTAGTGAAAACCGATATTGAAATTCGCCGGTTGTTATTGGAAGATAAAAATAACCATTTGAACAGCGGGTTTTCATGACAGGAGCATCTTATGTCTTTTGAGCCGAAACGTTTAACATTTCAAGAACTTAGTCAACGATTATCCGATTTAGAGTCAAAATACGGTTATTCCACGATTGAATTCTATAGACGTTATCAAGATGGCGAAATGGGAGACGATGATGCCTGGCTAACTTGGGCAGGGTTATATCATCTGTATCTTACTTCGCTCCCAGTACGGCAGCTTATGTTTTCGTCCGCATCGGCCCAATGAACATTGCGGATTACTTTTCATCAATCGAACGCAGTTTAGAGCAATGCACTTCGAAAACATCTATTGAGATAATTGAGATATTGGCATCAGATGATTTCAACGGAATACTTCGGTGTCGTGTCTACTTTTGGGATGAGTCTTTTCTAAGCATCCATGAAACTGTGAGTACAGAATTGGGGTATCCAGTGCGTATCGTTTACGCATATTCCTATATCCGTGATGACCAGTGTCTGTTCCGTTACGATAACGCCCCCCATCATCCCGCCATAGTTACATTTCCGCATCATAAACATATTGGGGAAGATAAGATAGCTCCCACCGATCAACCAACCATCAATCAGGTTTTGGGTGAGATAGAGAAATATTTGAATGAATGAATTTTCGTTTGAGATACGCTCAAGGCGATTTCGATCAATTCGATATGTCAAATCTATTTGTGGTAGGTTAATACTCCATTCAAGTCGATGGTGAAAGCTAACCCCGCTTGCAAGTGTAGTCTTGCATAATCTCATGCCCCCATGGGCATTGCAAAAAGTCGTACCCCCAGAACCTTGACAACCGAAAAGAAAAGGCGATATTCCTTCCGGATGAGAAAAGGAAGGGAAGCATGCCTGATAGACAAGCAACCAGCATAGGGCAACGAAGCGAGATGATGCGTTTGGTAGAAGAAGGGCGCACCTACGCAGAAGTAGCAGAGCAGGTGGGGGTGTCGTATTGGACAGCGAGGAAGTGGATCAGGCGGGGGAAAAGAGGGGGATTGGAGAATCTGGCGAGTAGCTATGGGCGCCCGGCATTAGGTCCTTTAGGCGGGTTCGATCCATTGGTGAGATATATTGTTTTGCGACTGAAGAAGGAGCATCCGAAATGGGGGGCTGAGTACGTGGTGAAGAAGCTGAAGGAGAAGCCGTCGTTGAAGGGCAAAGAAATACCAGGAGGGACGACAATCTGGAGATACTGGCGGAGCTTTGGGGATCGATTGATGATGAAGTGTCAATTCGCGCACGTAAATGTACCAGGTAATTTCGGCAACGATGTGCCACCT
>CAYFMI010000163.1:0-2923 GCA_964344175.1 uncultured Anaerolineales bacterium | reverse complement strand
ATAAATATGGAGGACTCGAATGCATGCTGCTGATCTACTGAGTAAACGAAGCAGGCTGACACCAAACCGAGTTGCACTCGTCGAACTGGAAACCCATCGACGCTTCACATACGCCGAGTTAAACAAGCGCGCCTGCCGCCTGGCACATTTCATGTACGAGCAACTCGGAGTCCGAGCTGGTGACCGCGTTTCGATACTCGCGAAAAACAGTATCGCATATGTCGATCTATTCTATGGATTGTCGAAGATTGGGGCGATCTTCGCACCGTTCAATTGGCGGCTGACCGCGCGCGAGTTACGCTACATGATTAACGATCTGGAACCAAAGGTGTTGATTTGTGAACCCGAGTTTGAATCTGTTCTTGAAGAGCTGCGCGCGCAAACGCAGATCGAGCATATTATTGCATTGCGCGGAGCAGAGATCGAAGGCGCTTGGGAGTACGAAAACAGCCTCAACGCGGCAGCCAGCACCGAGCCAGTTACCCCGGCGCTGGATCTCGAATCGCCCTATTGCATTCTCTACACGTCGGGAACAACGGGCAACCCTAAGGGCGCCATCCTCCCCCATCGCCAGATTCTTTTCAACTGCATCAACACCGTCACCAGTTGGGGCCTCACCGAGTACGATATCTCACCTGTATATACGCCCCTCTTCCACGCCGGAGGGTTGTTCGCTTTTCTGACTCCCCTCCTCTACATCGGTGGGCGCATCATTTTGGCACGCGACTTCAACCCCGAAGAATCGCTGCGCTGGATCCTCGACGAAAATTGCACCGTCATTCTGGGGGTTCCGACACTCTTTCAAATGTGGATGGATTCGGATTATTTTGAGCAAGCCGACTTCCAACATGTTCATTTTTTTATCAGCGGCGGGGCGCCATGCCCTCCGCGATTGATGAACGAGTGGCGAGAACGCAAACAGGTGATCTTTCGACAAGGATACGGATTAACCGAGGTCGGCCCGAACTGCTTTAGTATGACCGACGAGGATTCGGTACCGAAAACCGGATCGGTAGGCAAACCCATCTTCCACAGCCAGATGCGGGTGGTCAACCCCGAAACTGGGGAAGACAGCCCTACCGGCGAGGCTGGAGAACTGCTCATTTACGGGCCGCATGTCTGCTCCGGGTATTGGCGCAACCCCAAAGCCACTGCCGAAGCGATTACCGACGGCTGGTTCCACACCGGCGATATGGTTCACAAAGACACCGATGGTTTTTACTACATTGATGGTCGCTACAAAGACATGATTAAGAGCGGTGGAGAAAATATCTACGCCGCTGAAGTTGAAACCGTATATCGCGAACACCCCGCCGTTTTAGATGCGGCATTAATCGGCAAGCCCGATCCTAAATGGGGCGAGGTTGGTCTCATTGTCGTCGCGCTTGAAGCGGGGAGCGAAACCACTGCGGAAGCCCTGAAGGAATACGCCGCCAGCCGATTGGCAAGATTCAAAATCCCCAAAGAAGTAGCGTTTTGCGAGGCGCTGCCCTATAGTGCGTACGGCAAGGTAGAAAAGGCCAAGTTGCGAGAGAAATACTTAACCCAAGTTGCAGCCTGACACACTCATTGCTGGCCGGAGGATACGAGCATGAAAATTGCGATTATGAAAGGTATTACAGCAAAGACAATCGAAAGCGACCGTATTCGAACGCGGGTGCTGTTCAGCGGGCCGGAGGATGGCGTTCCGGTGTTATTCCTGCATGGCAATGTCTCTTCGGCAACTTGGTGGGAAGAAACCCTGCTGGCCCTCCCCGACGGATACCAGGGCATCGCCCCAGATCAACGCGGCTTTGGTGAGGCCGATGCCGCGAAAAAAATCGATGCCAGGCACGGCATGAGTGACCTGGCCGAGGATGCTTTTGCCCTGCTGGATGCCCTGAAGATCGAGAGGGCGCATGTTGTCGGAAATTCACTGGGCGGCATGGTGATCTGGCGCATGCTGATGGAAAATTCGGCCCGCATGTTGACCATTACGCTGGTTGATCCGGGTTCCCCATTTGGATTTGGAGCTACTCGTGATGCAGCCGGGACACCCACAACGCCCGATTTCGCTGGCTCAGGAGGGGGGCTCTCGAACCCAGAGTTGATCCAGCGCATGCAGGACGGCGATATGAGCACCGAAAGTCCTTTCTCGCCGCGGGCCGCCCTGCGCACACTGCTGGTTAAGCCGCCCTTCATCGCCCCGCGCGAAGACGAACTCGTTCAGGCGATGCTCGCCACTCATCTTGGCAATCAGGATATCCCCGGCGACTCTGTCCAATCGCCGCACTGGCCGCATATGGCTCCGGGAGAATGGGGTGCAACAAACGCTACCTCACCCAAGTATGCAGGGGATGTCGAAAGCATTCCGCAATGTGATCCGAAACCGCCGATTTTGTGGGTGCGCGGCAGCCATGACCTGGTGGTGTCGGATAGCGCGGCATCTGACCCGGGCTTTCTGGGCCGCATGGGGCTGCTGCCCGGCTGGCCCGGCGAAGAAGCCTATCCCCCACAACCCATGCTGCAACAAACCCGCGCGATACTTGAGATGTACGCCAGTGCTGGCGGCACATATCAAGAGATCGTAATCGCTGACGCTGGTCATGTTCCTTTCATCGAAAAACCAGAAGAATTCAACGCAGTTTTTCATGGACATCTCAAACACAAATGAGTGCAAAAGGAGGTGATGCCCGGAGAAAAAAGATAAGGACTGGATTTCTTCAATCAAATGAAACTCAATCTCTACTCGCTTAAGGAGAGAAGAATATGTCGAAACGTTTATTATATTTAGCTATATTGCTGGTGCTGATTGTGCCAATGGCCTTAACTGCCTGCCAACCAGCGCCGGAAGAGGCTCCACCCGAAGAGGCCGCGCCCGAAGAAGCTGCGCCCGAAGAGGCGATGGGCAGCTACTACGACCGGGCGATGGCCGGTGAGTTTG
>CAYFMI010000162.1:0-2976 GCA_964344175.1 uncultured Anaerolineales bacterium | reverse complement strand
TCGGAAGAACTTGGCGCTAATCATTTGATTTTTGTGGGAAGTGTTTCCAGCTTCCCTGAGTTGAGTGGATTGCCCTCAAACGTCAACGAAATGTTGAACACCTACACTGAAGACGGCCTGATTTATTTGGGCCAGTCGCAGTGGAATGGCTCAAAGGGAATGCTGCTGGTGAGTGGAAGCTCTAGCGAGGGGGTAGTCAAGGCGGGTCAGGCGGTTAGTTCTGGCCTGGTGATTGGGAGTGTCGAGCCGAACCTTGCCCTGGTGGATGAGATCAACCCTGCCGCACCCATGATGACTGTGGCGCCCTTGCGCACCTTCGCTGATCTAGGTTATGGCACGCAGACCATTCGCGGAATTGGCACTATCAATCGTGAGTACCAATTCTATGTCCCACCTGGACAAACCACCTCAGATAACGCCTACATCCATCTAAGCTTTGCTCATTCGACACTCTTGGACTACAACCTTTCTGGGGTACTCGTAACGCTGAATGGCGAACCGCTTGGCAGCGCCCGCTTCACCGATGAAACAGCCCAGCAAAACGAATTTCAAGCGCAGATCCCAAGCGATTTGATCCGGGCTGGGGTCAACTCGTTCTTTGTTCAGGCGGTATTGCTGCCGCGCCACGTTTGCGATACGGCCATCTTTAATAACTTCTGGCTCAGAGTAAACGGCGACTCATATTTGCAGTTGCCGCTCCTGCCCATCCAAGATGGATTGGTAGGTCGTCAACTTGATCTGAGTTTATATCCAGATGTGTTTGCCCTGAGTCCCTCGGAGGGTAGCGTGGCTTTTGTCTTCCCGTCCAGCGACACGGCGGCTTGGAATGTGGCATCGCAAGTTGCCTATAATATTGGCGATCAGACGAATTGGTCCCTGGCCGAGTTAGAAGTTGCTTTTGCCGACAATGTCTCGGATGAAATTCGCCAGTCGCACGACTTGCTTTTATTCGGGCGGCCAAGCCAATTGCCGTTGGTGGCTGAGTTGGGTAATGAACTCCCCGCTCCCTTTGATGCAGGTAGTGATTCACCGCGTGAACAGAATATTCAGGTCAGCTATCGAGTGCCATCCAATGTCAGTACCGGGATTATCGAGTTAATCCGTTCACCGTGGGGAACCAACCGGGCTGTTTTAGCCGTGTTGGGCAATTCCGATCAAGGGCTGATATGGAGCGGAGCGGCCCTGACAATACCAGAGTTGAGCGGTAATCTGGCCGGGGATCTTGCAATTGTGCAAGATAAGCACATCATCACCAGTGACTCTCGCCTGGTTGGCACCGGTTCGGAAATTGCTATTCCACAGGTGGATGAACTGGAATCGGATACCGTTGCTGTCAGCCAGACCACGCCTTCGCCGCGCCCATTGTGGGTGCTCCCGGTAATGGCGGGGGCAATTCTGTTGCTGATGCTGGTTGTTGTCGTAGCGGCATTTGTTTCCTGGCGAAGAAAGCGCCGCGGCGGAGCATAAGCTGTCTCGTTGAATTAAAATCAAAAAGAGTGTGGCAGGTAATTGGTGCCACACTCTTTTTTTGGGGCTGACCTTTGCTGCCAGCTGGGGGTTCGCATCCTGAGTGGAGTGTAACGCAGTTGAAGGATGATCGAATTAACCGGTCGCTCCACTCTGCACGATGATCCCTACAAACTTATTCGAAACTGAGGTTTCTATGGAATTGAGATAATACCCAAGTTTTGGGATGGATCAACAGAAACACCGCCGTATTCGAACTCTCTATGCCACATGCCGTTCTCCCAATAGCGCGGGCCAAGGGGGATGCCCAGTTCGAAATAGTAATTTGGGTATAGCCAGGTTGCATTGTATAACTCACCCTGGGTGTAGCGAAAATAGGCCTGTCCATAATTGATCAGTAGATAGGATGCAAAGGTGAAGCGTTGCAGATCCTGGTCGTGCTGTTCGCCCTGAGATACAAGGATAAACGATTTTCCCTCTGCTTGGGTCAACTCTGCTCGGCGCATATCCTCCTCCCACTCCTCCGGATCTGGGCTTTTGTCCGAAAAGCCAACCGCCCAACCCTCATCCATGACGCCATCTAAGTAGTGCAGCGCCTTGAACCAAAACTCATCGTCGAAATACACAATATTTGCCATGAGGGGGCGTCCCTGGGGCTGGAAATAGCCGGTGTAGATATATTCCAGGAATTCTAAAATGGCCTCTTCGTAGGCATCTTCAGTGGGGTAAGCTGCCGGTAGTTGGCCAAAGCGCTGGCGCTTGTTGAGACTGCCCTCGACATTGTCCAGAAACACTCCATCCCACCCCAACTCCTCCTGGCTGATGATAGCACGCTCCAGCCAAAAGGCACGCCAGCCTGGGTTGCCAGGATCCATAAGCACATACCTGTCACTGCCCATAATCCGATTGCCGCTTTGATCCAGTAGAAACCAATCGGGGTGTTGTTCACTTATCATGCAAAAATCACCAATTCGGTCCGCAACCTGGTTCCGGTAAGGCTGAGTCTCGCAATCTCCCGGATCATAAATCGCCTCGATGCGCAGATATTGCATGAATTCAAGATCAGGGTTGTATTGCTTAATTTCATCGCGTACGGTCTCATCCGTTTTGGTTAAGATGAAGAGATCGAATACATCTGCCAGCAGGGATAAATTTCCATCAAATGGCGGTTTGTAAAACCACGCCAGTTGGATCGTTTTGTTGGCGAAGGTATAAGGCGGGGGGAGGTAGTTGCTGGCCGAAATTTTTTGAGCGGGCGATGGCCCGTTGAGCGCGTAGACTTCTTGAGCTACATTCGAAGCCTCGGCTGTCAGGCGAAAATATTCCCGCATGATGAACGTAATTAGCAAAGCCGCGACGCCTACCATTGAGCCGATGAGCAGCCAAAAGAGAACGGATGATGCATTGCGTTGATTTTCCATAAGATCCTTCACAATTGCTGAACACTAGAGAACACCGGGTTCGCTGAGTTTTTTAAATTTTTCTCTGCGTTCTTTGCGCTCTCAGCGG
>CAYFMI010000161.1:0-3054 GCA_964344175.1 uncultured Anaerolineales bacterium | reverse complement strand
CAAAATTTCATCATTTGGATCATCGGATATGATAACATCCTTAGCTTCGACTTGTTCCCCTTGGGCAAATATCTGATCCAATTGATGGAGCATTTCGCCTTCCAAATTCTCTGGATCATCGATAACGCTTTCGGGCTGGCAATTTTCTTTCTTATTGGCTTCGATTTCTTCTTCAAACATCTGGTCTATTTGGCCGACCAGCGCCGGATCTGCATTTTCGCCGGTGGGAGGCCCGGCCTCTGGCGTTGAGGGCCTGGTTAACTCAGACCTTTGAAGATCCACCGCCCGCTCTGTACGATCCCGCCGTGCCGTCTGCTGTCGGCTCATGATGCGTGTCACCGCGTCCAGCATCACTTCTAATTCAGTGTGCTTCGCTGAACCATCCCAGTCTATTAACTGGGCTGTTTCGATTAACCGATATGCCAACGGAATTTTAACATCGTCGATCAATACCGGAATGAGCACATTGCGATCATCTCCTTCGCTGGCTTCTGTGCGCACCCAGCGAGATTTGATGGAGGATTGGGTCCACACCACGATAACACATTTTGCTGACTCGATGGCTTCTTCAATCACTTCGTCAAATGTTTTTCCAATGGGGATTTTTTTATCCCACCATACCGAATACCCTTGCTGCTCAAGAACTCGCACGAGCGGCTGCACTCGATCTCTGTCTTCACTCGCGTAGCTCAGGAAAATGTCACTCACGGCTTTCTCCTCCAATAAATGGTTTTCTTATTTTCAAGCAGGAAATCTACAGTAAATTATAACCAAAAAATTTTTAAATTTTTAGGAGTTACGCACTCGCACAGGCACACCCCTATTTTCGGAATATCTTTCATCAAGTCAAATTTGAATACAGACAGGTGACAGACATTTCTTTCAATGAAAAATTCATTCGACCAACACTTCAAGAGCATGAAGCACCTCCTCAAGCGCCCGGCGAAGTGCTGGGTCTTCCTGCAGTTCAATGCTGATTCTTAGATCTGAAAGCGTTGATTTTAACTGCCAGATCGAAGGCCGTCCCCGGCGAACTTCGGCAAGTCTTCGCCTGGCCTCATTGATATTGCCAGTATCAAAAGCTGCGCCTAACAAGGTCGGCCGCACCCAGGGATCATCGGGGTTTTGGGCCAGGGATCGCTCGCATGCCGCCAGAGCAACCATCGCGGCACGACGCGCCCGCTCTTCATCTCCTTCCCCACCGCGTGCCCGGTACAGACGCGGCAAATTACAGGTCGGATAGTAATCGTTGAGATCCAACATCATGCCCTTTTCATAATGCTCGATAGCCAGATCAAGGTAATATGTTCGATCAGCTTGGTCTTCAGCCTGCTTGTAAAGATTCTTGAATCGCCCGCCTAATAGACCCCGCCGCTCAGAGCTATCGCCAAATTGCTCGATCAATGCTAACAAGGCCTGGATGGAGTCCTCGGGGTTGCCTGCTTTGGATAGCGCCAGGTAATATTGCTCCTGCACAAAGGGCATATCTTGCAGGTCTTTTGATAGCCCGCCATAATAATCTAACACAGCCTCCCATCCGGCACAATCTCGCAAGGTGTAGAGAATTTCAATCGCAATGGGGGAAACCGTCGGTTGTGTGGGCGGATACTCATCGAGCAGCGCGAGGGCTTGCTGCCTGCGCTTCTCCCTGGGGTACGACCGGATCGCCTTAATCCTTCCTTGAAATTTGGATAAATGACTGGCAAACTCTCGAAAACTCGTGGCGTGGGTTTCGTCAATCTCTCCTGGATAGCCAGGCACGGATTGAAATACCGGCGATTGACCCGAAGCAAATTTTAATAGTTTATCCTTCAGCAGCGAACGAATCGCCGCGGCAGCCTCATCCTTCACTTGCCCGTCGGATAGTTCGTAACGCAGTTGCGGCATTTGGGCAATATCAAACAACTGCCGAGACCAACTGGCAGCCAACATTACACATCCGGTCTCTTTCGCAGCATGGCGGACACCAACTTCATAATACACATTGGCATTGGGCAGCGTTACATCGGCCACAACAAGGTCTGCAATGGCTAAGCGCTCGATCATCTCTTTAATAATCAATGCGCCTAAGTCTTGATCGGCTCGCACAGGCTCATACCCCAGTTCTTCGAGTACCGGGCTGTAGGCTTTCTCCCAGAGTCGATCAAAATCAACCTGATCCGGTCCTGCACCCTGAGATACACCTGTGGCTCGCTTACCGTATGGCATCACCATAAAACATATGGGTTTGGGCATGTGTTCTATCTCCTTATGAAGATCCCCCACCGCAAGCAGCGGGCATCTTTTAACGGAAAAACTTTATGGGGGCTTCACCCCCAAACCCCCGATTGCCATTCATCACCGCCGCAAGCGGCGGGGTATTCTGGCTTTTTCCGCATAAATTACTCCCGTAGATCTGCCTCTGCCGTTGTGGTTTACTATCCTCCAAGTTTACATGGCCTATATCATACACGATTTTTGCCAGCTTCATTCGCCTAAAAGAATCTGGGCTAGTTCAAGTTCCAGGCGATCATAGGTCAAAATATTATAATTCCTCAACACAATAATGCTGAGGTTTTGGTCGGGAAATTTCAACATCATGGACGTATACCCACTCATCATGCCCCCATGTGTAATTACGCGTCTACCGAGCGCTTCACCGATGAACCACCCATACCCGTATTGTGAATCTTTGAAATCTAAACTCGGTGTTTTTGCATACCCAACAAAGATTTGCTCAAGCGAATCTTGCGGTAAAATCTGCCCGCCATGTAAGGCCTGATCCCAGATGTATAAATCTTCAACCGAGGCGTAAAGCCCTCCCGCTGAATATCGGAAGGTCAGGTCTGGAGTCGGCAGCTCGCGCCCCCACGCATCATAGCCTAGGGCAATCTCTGCCCCCTCGTAGCCTGTATTTGTCATCCCCAGCGGATCAAAGATCCGCTGTTGGAGAAACTGGTCATAAGGTTGGCCTGAGACGATCTCGATAATTGCGCCCAAAATGATATAGCCATTATTACTATACTCTAGTTTCCGGTAACTGAAGCTGCTCACAATCGAAGTTGGAGCAAACAG
>CAYFMI010000160.1:0-3157 GCA_964344175.1 uncultured Anaerolineales bacterium | reverse complement strand
AATGCGCCACCAATAACAATGTCAATATTATATATCCCTTTGCCAATTGAACATACAATCCCGTCCGAAGTATCTAATACAACCAGTTCGTTTTCTTCATCAAGATAGGCAATATACCAAACAGAATTCTCTCTTGCCTTGACATCTGAATAGAATTGTTTTACCTGTTCGCTAATTGGTTTCTTGCCTTTCCAAGATGCTTTCGCAGTTTTTGGGAATAGTATCATTGATGATCTGTCGCCCACTCTCCATAATTTCTCGACGCGGCAATGGCTTTGCACAATAGGATCATTCCAATCCATATTCTGCAATGATAGACAACACCAGATGTCTTTGTAACTATTGCATGTACCCGTTGGTGTATGCGGAGATAATCTCACTTTTGCTATGCCTATTCTTTTTAATAGGTACTGGTACAGATCAACAGTGGCAAATTGAACATAATTGCCAATATACACCAGCATAATTGTAAGCAAGGAAGCCGATACAAGATAAGTCCCAAATTCAACCATTGTATTTTCCTTCCATTTCGCTATGGGGAATTCTATGTAAACAGTACCAAATATGGCGGCAACCACGAGGGATGAAAAAGTCGGCACCCAATTGTGCCGTATAAACCAAACAGTTTCTCGAAATGCTTTTTTCCATATTTTCATATTCCACCGTTAGGCAGTTCGGTCAAAAGCCAGGCTGCCTAACGTGGGCGTTAAGCGCTGGGGGAGTTAGCTCTTGACGCGGCTTCCGAAAACTCCAATCGTTGCCTGAATCCAATTTTCGCCCCGCGTACCCCCAGTCGCTTGCACGCTGGGTTGGGCAGAGCCCGACTTTTCACACAGAGCTTACAGAAGCAATAAAAGGCTCAATCTTCTCTAACTGAATTGCCTCAGATTGTTGTGCGCGATATAAATCCCAACGCAGTTGTAAATTCATCCAAAAGCCAGCAGTTGTACCAAAATACTTTTCCAATCGTAATGCAGTACTTGGTGTCACCCCCCTTTTCCCATTGATCAATTCATTTATTCGCTGATATGGCACTCGGATCCCGTCAGCCAATTCGCGCTGTGTTATTCCCATCGGCTCTAGAAATTCTTCGCGCAACATCTCACCCGGATGGGTTGGAATTCGATTAGTGGGGACTCTTACCATTATTTCACCTCTGCATTTCTTAGTGATAATCTGTAATCTCTACATCTAGCGGACCAGCTTCTGTCCATACGAAACAAATACGATATTGGTCATTGATACGAATACTGTGTTCCCCTTTCCTATCTTTGCCCAATGCTTCTAATCTGTTTCCTGGTGGAATTCTGAGATCACTTAGAGTTTCAACAGAATCTATTTGATCCAACTTACGATAAGCTATTTTCCATAATACTTGAGGGCATATGTTTCGTGCAGCTTTTGAGTTTATGCCATTGAAAATATCTTCGGTTGCTTTATTTCTAAATGACTGGATCATGACCACATAATATCACGGAACTCATGCTATATCAACCTTGCCACAATTGGAGATTAGTTCATTCTTTGGATTGCTCTGCCCAACGATGGCATAATCGGCTCGCCGACTTTGCACAACACCATTATTTTACCAGAACCAAAGATTGCGATTTTCGCGCCGCGTACCAGAGCCGAAGGCGAGTCGGGGTTCATGCTGAGTTGGGCGGTGCTTAGCATTAAGACTCATTTGGATGCAGGAAAAAACTTGCCGAAAATTTGAATTGCTAAAGAAATAGTTTCATGGATGCTTTTGGCAGTATTCTCAACCTGCATCGTCCATACTGAATCAACTTGTTCGGGATTACCATTAGCTAAATTTAACAAAATTGTTTCATCATCAATAAGCTTCATCTTGTTTATTGTAGCGCGCAAACTACTCTCTAAATCAAGAATTGATTCAATGTCAGTGGAGGAAAGCCGGCTTGAATGTCTTGTGTACAGATTCATTAAATCTTCAAGCATGGACTGTAAAGAGTTTGAGAGGGATACTCTGTCTTCGTAATCTGTGTCTAATACAGCAGAGTGTACATCATCAAGCGGCACATAATCTAGAGCAAAGCCCCAAGGCTTTTCAGTAGATTTGACTACCCCCAATTCTGCAAGAGTAACGCCGCCGCTAACTAGAAACATAGATATCTCTGCGATAAATTTCAAATACAAAGCAGCAAAATCAGCTTTGATTAGTGTGTCAACCTTTTTCCATTTTTCACTTTCATGAGTTTTGATTCTCCAATCAACGAATAGAACTGTTATTACGATGCTCACAATCTCAACAATGAAGTTATACAGCAATTCTTCCACACGTGGTGGCCATATCAAAAAAACACCGATTAATGCGACGAAGATTAGTGGAAGAACTAGTTTTTTGTACAGTTCACAGTCAATCATTTGTCGAAAAATAATTTTGTATGAGTACCTGAAGTCCTAAATACGAATAGCCCTACCACTGATACCCACATCGATTACATTTAAATGTTTTGATAATATCACCCATTGCAAATACACCAAATAGTACCGCCTTTCCAACCTTGCTAGAGGTTGAGATTTTCTGAATATTTGGAGAACCGCAAGTTGGGCATTTAGGTATATTACTATCGGGGGATCGCGATGGCCTACGTGGTGAATTTGTAACCTTATTTCCGGTGTGACTTTCTGAAATATTTTGACGAGAAGGAACTGGTGCTGAATCAATACTCTGTGAATTAATATTTTCTACTCGTTGCTGATATGCTTTCAACTTTGCCACCGCTTTCCTTGCAAGTGGATCATCAGGGTTTTGCTTTAAGCACATTTCTAGTATTTTTATCTTTCCTGCGATAGTCTCGCGAGTCTCAGCTTCCCACAACCACGCGTGAATGTGATGTGGATTGGCTACGATATAAGGCTCTAGAATTTTTCTCGCTTCTACTTTTTTCCCGGCTTTTATCAATTTTATGGCATTCGTGAGAGCATCGTCATTCATTTGCTCAACTCCTTACATGGTAAATAATTAAACCGCCCAACGTTTGCGTAAGCTGCCCGCCGACTTTGCAAACGCAACTCAATTTTATCCGAAACAAACTTTGCAAAAAACGCGACGAATTCCCAGAGCCGAAGGCGAGTCATGTTGTAGGGTCAGGGAATGGCGCCTGGGACTTAGGTGTAGCAACTCGTTGCTCTC
>CAYFMI010000159.1:0-3418 GCA_964344175.1 uncultured Anaerolineales bacterium | reverse complement strand
CCCCCTCTTCCCCAAGACTTGTACCAGTCTTGAATCCGTTGCGGCTCCCTGTGCTCAGCTTGCAAGCTCGCCGCCAACTCCGGGTTCCTCAGCAGCTGACGGCACTCCTCGAGACTGGTGCGCCACACTTGCGGCTTGTCCTCCACAGCCTGTGACGGCAGGGGTGCGGGGGTGGTTGGGCAGTGTCGCTGTCTCCGTGCACGGGGGCTCACCTTCAACATGGCCTTGGTCTCGGTCTCCGAAAAGGGTACGTAGGCCCGCCTCCCGGAGGGTCTCGGCTCAGCATTTGCCGTCGGCACGTGCTCGAAGGGGTTTTGCCATGGTGCCAGAGTCGCTAAGTGCGTTTCCAGCACGAGGCTGGCCTCGGACTCCCTGATTTTCAAATTGTAGTGACGATCAGCCACCGCTTCTCGATGTCTGTTGGCGGTGACCATGAGGAGTCTCAAGAAGCCCTTGTCCGAGATTGATACCTGACATGGAGAAACAAGAGTGACTGGGATGTCGAGGCCCCGCCCCCAAACCTCATCAAGACCGCCCGCGGCCAGCGAGGTCCACTGAATCTTCCTCGCCAGTGTGGGTCCCCAATGACTCGCGAGCGCACTGGGGAAGTCCTGAACCCTCCGGGCGAAAGCGGCCATAGGATCCTTGAACTTGGTCATGGCCGTGCCGCAGAAGGTGGTGAAGAAGGGGTCATCTTCCCCCTTGGGCCCGATGCGGACGTACCTCAGGGAGAGGGTGCGCACCTACCAGATCTGTGCCCCAACCAAACAGCCATGGGCAATGACATGCGAACCCGATGTGCACGTACCTCACGAAGCGCCGCAACTCCAACCTCAACCACAAGGGCAGTGCAACGCACACGGCCCCATGAGTGGCTGCGGTCTTGTCCTGGCGGGATGCGATGTCGTGGAGGCTGTGTGCACCCACGGAAAAGACGCACAGTGGCACAGTGACACAGTGAGCACACCCCCACACGACCAACAAAAGCATGCCGACCAAACCTTTTCGGACGCGAACACTGGGTGAACGTGCTCGCCAGTGACCGTCTGGACGCTCCGCCTCGACAGGGCCTTGCGCACCTGGGAGCACAGCAACAAACGATGCAAAAACATGTAGCAAGAAACCACGGAACGCACCTCCGCAAGCGTCGCAAGACGCCATGGCTGCGGCCGGCCGGCCTTCGAGAAGACCCAGACGAAGGTCAGCAGGGCTCCCAGCACGTAGGTGTACGCCACCCTGTCAAGGGTCTTCGCAGCAGTGCGGAGGGCAGCGGCGCGGGCGACATGGTCACGATACACTCTGGGGACATCTGAGGTCGCCAGTATCCTGGCGATGTCCCTCAGGGTGCAGGCGCCCACCCCCGCGGAAGCTTGCCTCCCCACACTGCTGACCGCCGCGGCGGCCTTGCGGCTCCGCCAGAGCACCGCAGTCGGGTTTACCAGCGACCGCCAGTTCTCGAAGGACCGTTGCGCATCCTGCTTGCCAAGCAGGCCAGCCTTGGCGATTAAGTAGGCCAAGACGCCGATCTCACCCTCGAAGAGGTTGGACTTCGTCGCCGCGGAGTGTGGCAAGCTTTCCACCGTAGCTTTGAAAGCCTCGTGGAGCCCTTCGAACCCATTCCCCTTCGACAGACCTTCGCCTAGGGCCCTCAGCTGCGCCGCAGCGCCGCGCGCCGAGACGCGGATGCCCCGTTTGGAGATGAACCCCAAGAATCTCCGCGCGCCCTGCACACGCTGCCGCTGTGTCGCGGAGCTCCGCGGCCATTTCGCAGCAGCCCACGCGGTGAAGGAGTCCACAATGGCGCATGTCGGCAGCTCATACATCTCCAGGGCTTGGCGGTGCCGACCCTCATCGAGCTCGTCGTCGGAGTCGCTGCCGCTCTCGCTCTCGGGCTCATCGACTGGCACGGAGTTAGCAATGACAGAGCTGGCCCGCGCCTCCGCCGCCGCTTTGCGTCGAGCGCTAGCCCGCCAGCGCTTGACCTCCCCCACCACGAACGACCCCGGTGTCCATGGCAGGTTGTGCAAGGATGTGAAGTGCTTGTAGGCCCCATTTGGGGCGATGGGCTTGTCGCACCGCTGGCAGAGTACCTTGCCACTCACAGAGTCCCAGGAGGCGATTTGATCAATGGCATCGATGGCCTGAAGGCATGGGAGCGAGCGCAAGTCCGGACCAGCGTGGCAGCACAAATAGCCCCCGCACCCCCCCACAGACCATTGGCCCCCTCGGAGCACCGGCTTCGCTGGCGTCGGCTTTGGGCGGGGGGCAAGCAGCCGGCGCAACGCGGTACGCCCTGTGGACCAGAGACTCCTCTGCCTCCTCCATTACGGTCATTACGGTGACGGTGGTCGTTGTGGTGCTGCTGGACGTGGCGGCGGCGCGGCTTGCGGCCTGCATGATCAGACGAACGACCCAAAAGCGCCTGACGACATCTCGTGTGAGTGAGTTCGTCGGCGCGCACCTTCTCGAAGACTCCACCAACCGCATCGTCACCGCAGCGCTTCTTGGGTGGGGGGTTAGGGCTGTGAGCGTCGCTGTCTTCCTAAGGGGAAGAGACCAACGGTCCTAACTGGGCTGGGGTTCTGGGTCGACCAATTCCAGAGGAACACGGGGGAGGGCACGGTATCGCGGACTCAGGGATACCGGTCGGCTCGCGCCTGTGGGTAAAGACTCGGCCACGATCGTGTCGACAACAAGTAGGTCGGCAACGAACCCCCGGGCGCCCCTTACCTGCGGGTCAGCGCGGCACCGCTTCATGGCTCTCGCTAAATGGCGCAAAAAAAGGCAAAACGCGCAAGAAAAAAAAAAGGTCGATTTCCCCTGGAGCCATGCACCGCCCACCCCATGGGAGAGTGGCAAACCGCATCAAGACGTGCATGGCCATCTCCCTGTGCCATGCACACGCCGCCGCCGGGTCGCTGCGCTCCGCGGCCATTCAGCCCATATGAGTCACACCAGCGGTCGACAGCTCATACATCGTCGAGGCTAGGTGGAGACGATCCGCATCTGGCTCGCCGTTGGGAGACATCCCGTCGGCCTTTTCTGTCACCACTCCTCTACGACAGATATCCCAGGGCTCCCGGACGGTGCCCGTTTCTTGCGCAACGCCTGATGGACACGAACCGCGTCTCGCTGTCGCTGTCGAGCTCGTACTCTGGCACGGAGGAGGTGGAGGAAACAGACGGGCCCCGTCCCGCCCGCGTCTGCGCAACCGATGGCGCCGCTGGCATCGATGTCGTCAGCGGCCTGACGTGCACAGCGGCGGCGAAAGGCATCCGGCACACGCACCTGACCGACGGACTTCGGCTCAGAGATTTCTAGATCGTCCTTTTCCACCAGTGGCTCATCCATCGGTCCGTCCATAGTGCCGCGCAGAATTCGACGCACAACTTCCTGTTTGTCCACGACGGTGACGGTC
>CAYFMI010000158.1:0-3423 GCA_964344175.1 uncultured Anaerolineales bacterium | reverse complement strand
AATTGCCTCCTTGGGGCGGCCTGTCTTTTTCTAAAGGTACTTAGCGAGAGTACCATTGAAAGTTGTAGAGATTAATCTACAACTTTCAACTTACAACCGTCAACATTTATCCATTACGGTGCAGTTTTCCAGTGCGTTTGGCATATTTCTCAGCCTGCTCGAAAACCCACAACCCCGCCGGGATGGCAATGATGCCCATTAACAATGTGGGCCACATGTTGGGCCACAGCGCTCCGGTAGCAATGCCTTGCAGCAGAGCCTGACGCACGCCGTCCAGCACATATGTTGCCGGACTGAGAATCGCCAGTTTTTGCAGGAACTCCGGCAAGACTTCTACGGGGTAGTACACGCCTGAAACTAGCAGCAATAGGGCAATGACAATGTGCGTCATCTGGGCGCCGCGTTCAGGGAAGAGTAACGGCAATGTGGAAGCCATCACGCTTACGCCAATGAACGACAGGCAGCCAGCCAGCAGCATCAGGGTTCCGCCCCACAAGTTAGCGTTACTCAGGTCGAGGTCAAAGACCAAAACCGTTACACTTAGAATCACGCCGGTGAAGAACAGGCTGTATAAAACGGCCCAGATAGTTTGCCCCGCCATATGTGTCAGACGGCGGATTGGAGCCATAAGGGTGTATTCGATGGTGCCCTCCCAGCGCTCAATGCTGATAACCTCTGTAATCCAGTAAAAGATGGATGAGAGATAACGCCAAACCAACGTGCCAATCACCAGGTAGAGCACCAGGAAGCGGCCATCTACATTGTGGCTGCCGCCCAAATATTCCATGCCCATACCGATGAAACTCACCGAGAGGCTGTTGGCAATTGAGTAAACCATCCAGACCAACTCCCAGGTCCAGTACCGCTTGACCAGGTTGGCATTGCGCTCCATAAAGGCGTAAGAAGCCCTTAATTGGTGCATGATGGGGGATGTTGTCGTCATGATGTGATTTCCTTTTTTAATGGAAAACAGGTTGTAAGATCTTATCCACGCAACCTGTCCCCATTGATCATTCGTTTGTTTCCTTAAGGGCGCGCCCCGTCAATTCCAAGAAGACATCTTCCAAAGTGGTTTCATGTCCATTTTCGTTGGGGACGAGTTTTTTCAAATTCGCGGGTGTGTCCATAGCAACGATATTGCCGCGATCCATAATGGCGACACAGTCGCAAAGGACATCGGCTTCGTGCATATCGTGGGTGGTCAGCAAAATGGTTGTCCCGTGTTGAGCGCGCAATTCCTCGACCACGGCTTGTACTTCGCGCTTTGAGCGAGGATCGAGACCTGTAGTTGGCTCATCGAGCAGCAGCACGCGTGGTTTTGAGAGCAGCGCCCGGGCAATAGCAACCTTTTGCTGCATCCCGCGCGACATCTCTTCCATAGGGCGATAGATGGCGCGCTCCTCCAACCCTAAGCGGGTGAGGATCTCGACAACCTGTGTCTTTGTTTCAGCTCCGGCCAGGCCATACAAACGCGCCCCGTACATCAGGTTTTCCATCGGAGATAGCTTCTTGAAGAAACTGGCTTCTACTGAAACACGATTTATCATCCGTTGCACAGCTAAAGACTGCGTCACAACATTCTGCCCGAAGACATGAATTTGCCCATCATCAGGCAGCAGCAAGGTCGCCATCAGGCGAATCAGAGTGGATTTTCCTGAGCCGTTTGGCCCCAGGACGCCAAAAATCTCGCCTTCTCGCACATGGAAGGTGACGCTGTTTACAGCCACCACTTCGTTCTTCGATGATTTTCCATTAGCGCTGTCATTGCCATTGCTGCGCTGAACCATTTTCAGGAATCGTTTCCACGGCGCTGAGCCGGGCCTCCCAAATTTTTTGCGCACTTCATTGACGGTAATCGCGTAGTTCATTTCTTTTTCCTTACTAGATAATATCAGATAGTCCGTTTGTTGTAGACATCAGAGAAGGTGATTTTCTGTAATTCTCCACAGTCTTCACGAATTCGCTGCGCCAATATTCAGCGCATCAGCGGTCTCTGGGCGAGAGAAGCAAAGTGTGTAAGGTGAATTGGCTGACATAGATCCTCATTCGAAACAAAAAAGCCACAGGGTTTCTTCTACCTGTGGCTTGCATTAATGGCGCTTTAGCGCGCATGTGAAAAAAATAGCCACGGGCTTTCGAATTGCACCCGTGGCTGTGAGTAATTTAGGTTAGGCTAAATCCTTTAGACGATAGGCGCATTTCGAATCGGCACAACATCCCCACCGATAACGGCGGAGCGGCGAACTTTTGTTTGCATCATTGCGATGTAATTCTGCATCTTAATGCGCTCTCCTTTCTTTGAATTTAGCGGGAACGAGTCTATCACAGAAGTTTTGGGGCTGTCAAGAGATTAAGCGAAGATGAGAAAATAAACAGCATTATTAGCGGGGGCTTGTATGAATGTTATCAGAAAGTGGTACGATAAACTCTGGCGGTCAGGTGATGCTGTGCTAAAATCATGAGGATAGATCAGCGTTCATTGGCTCGTTTCGCCTGGAGTTGAAATGATCGACCAAACCGATTTGCGCCCCTCGCCCATTGCTGGGCAGTGGTATCCCGGAAACGCCAGCTTATTGCGTGAAGAGATCGGCCGGTTTATCGAGCTGGCCGAGTTGCCTGCGCTTGAAAATTTGGTCGCGATTATTGTGCCCCATGCGGGATACCGCTATTCTGGCCCGGTGGCCGGGCATGCCTTTGCATCTGTACGCGGTATGTCGCCCAAGTTGGTGGCCGTCATTTCGCCAATGCACCATGCTTACCCCCAGGCGTTGCTGACTTCGGGGCATGCGGCCTACGCTACGCCTTTGGGAGTTGTGCCCATCGATCATGAGGCTGTGCAGAGGGTGAATGACTATGTAGAAGCAGAATTAGGATTTGGCGTGACGCCTGTGCGTGAGGACGATGAACACTCCCTGGAGATCGAATTGCCATTTTTGCAGCAAGTTTTCGAGACCGAGTTTGATTTGCTACCGGTGATGATGCGTGATCAATCTCCCCGCGCCGCCCGTGTCTTAGGTAAAGCCCTGGCGGCAGCATTGCGCGATCGGGACTCGCTCCTGGTTGCCAGCAGCGATTTATCGCATTTTTACCCCCAGCGTGAGGCCGTCTCTTTCGATCAGGTTATCTTAGACCGTATTGCAGACTTCGATCCCGAAGGCGTTCTGCGCGCTGAAGAAGAAGGTAAAGGTTTTGCCTGCGGGCGGGGAGCGATTGCCGCGGTACTGTGGGCATCCAAGGAGTTGGGGGCTGATAAAGTGCAGATCCTAAACTATGCGACATCAGGCGATGTCAGTGGAGACTATCATCGCGTGGTAGGGTATGCGGCTGCCGCGATTGTGCGTTCAAATTAAGTCTAAGGTTTATGTTTCAATCTTCTTTGATTGGGAAGTGAAAAAACGAAATTATTTGAGATGATCTATGGAA
>CAYFMI010000157.1:0-3476 GCA_964344175.1 uncultured Anaerolineales bacterium | reverse complement strand
ACCCTTGACCTACTTTTTCGTCACCATTTTACAGAAAGAAGTTTACACTAACTTTTTCTACCCCTTTTGGGGAACGCTCAGCGTTTTGGGTGGGATTGCTCTGCTCGTGATCGCTAAAGCGCTTTACGATGGCAAGGATTGGTCTAGAGGATTGGCACTTTTCTGCCTGGCTATCCCTTCCATGGGCGGCGCCTATATGATCGTGCCGTGGATGAATTTCGTCGGCAGCAAAGAGGGCGGGTTTCCCCCAGCGGTGATCATCATGACCATTGGATTGATCCCCTACTTTGCAATCTTGCTGGCGGACAAAGGCGATTTCAAGCAAAAGATCGTCGATTTCTTCGTCTTCTTGATGCTGGGTGTCACCGCCGCAGAAAATTTCGCCAACGGACATGCCGCCTTCCGCATTCTGTACGGTCATCCTCAACGACCGATGTTTGCTGAGGGTATTGCCATCACCTTCTTCGGCTGGCTTGGACTATGGGTGGCATTCGGCATGCTGGTAGCGGCCATTAATAAACTGGGCCAACGCAAGCTGTCCGGCTGGTATCTGGCGCTGATTGCTGGCGCGATCACCATGGTTGTCAGTGGGGCCACGCATTATGTGCGGCACGCCACCCTGGATTACCTCTATGGCTCCTTGATGGGATTAAGCCTGGTCGTGATGATGCTGATCCCGTTCTTTAAAGAACGCTTGCTCAACAAAGCAGAATAACAAATTCAGTAAGTCGAAACACTGGGGTGGGTAAAAGCCCGCCCCAAATTCTATTAAGAACCTATCCGGAAAATATTCTCGGCAGGTTTTGCACCTGCCCTACGTAAGGATGATTTCCATATCCGCCGATAATTTTCGGTTCTCCAGGGCTTACCACTGGAAATCCCAGAGACCTTAATTTTCAGATAGGTATAAGTGAGAACAATATGCTACTGAATTTCAAAGAGAAATTACGAACCTATTGGGCGTTGATCAAAAGCTTGCAAACCGGCCTGTTGTTGATCACCGGGTTGACCGGGTATATGAGTTCGCGATGTCCTTATACCAACTGGCAATATCTTCTGGCATTAGGTGGCAGCCTGTTTTTGTCCATCAGCGGCAGCACGGTACTGAATATGTGGTTCGACCGGGATATTGATGCCCGCATGGATCGCACACACTGGCGCCCGCTGCCATCTGGCGATATCAAACCGCGCGAAGCCTTCTTCCTGGGGATGGTTCTCTCAACTCTTGGTGTCGGCTGGGCTTTGGCAATTGATACTCTTTATGGGATCATCGTTTTTGCCGGGTTGTTCTTCGATGTCATTGTCTACACAATCTTGCTCAAACGGCGCACTTGTTGGTCAATTATTTGGGGCGGTATCTCCGGAGGTATGCCCATTCTGGCAGGCCGGGTCCTGGGTACTGGAAATTTGGATTGGGTAGGGATTTCCCTTTCATTGGCAATCTTGTTTTGGATACCCACGCATATTATGACCTTCAGTATGCGTTATCATCACGATTACAGTCAGGCCGGAATACCGACATTTCCCTCGCGGTACAGTTTTCAAACTACGCGGCTGACCATAGCGATCTCATCTGTTCTTGCAGCGATCTGCATGGGTGTGGCAGCGTATGGCGTTGGTATCAGTTGGGGATATCTGCGGCTGTTTGCCTTGCTCTCAATGGGGCTACTCTTCCTGGCTGCATTGAGTGTGATCAAGAAATCTCCAAAAATCAATTTTGGGTTGTTCAAATACGCTTCGATATATATGCTGAGCGCTATGGGTATGCTGATTGCAGGCACATTTTGATGCTGCTATCAGCCTTTTACCCTGCTGGCAATCTGATCCAGACGCGCCCGGTCGTTGATCTTCAATTCGGTACGCTGTATTTCGATGATGTCTTCATCGGAAAACTGGTACAGGATTTTGCAGACCATCTCGCGGGTGGAGCCAATGCGAGCTGCCATCTGGTCGAGGGTTAGATCGCGAGAGATGACGTCATCGGCGGCCTGGTCAAATTGCTCGACCAGCAATCCGGCTAATCGGCCGGTCAACGGCTGAAAGACCAGTTCTTCCACCATCTCGCCAACACGACTCATCTTTTTGGCCATCAGGTTAAATAAGCCCCAGGCGACCTGAGGATTGACAGCGATCATATCTGCGATTTTGCTCTTATTCCACAGCAAGATCTCGCCGTCCGTCGAGGCTAGAATAGCCGCCGGGTTGGGTTTGCCATCCTCGAATAAAGCCAACCCCCAGAAGATTTCGCCGGACTTGAAACTGTCGATCACAAAACTGCGCCCGCTGGCCGATTCTTTCAAAGCCTGGAATTGTCCGGACTTGACGAACAGCAAATAAGGCCAGATATCGGCTTCATGGGTGACAAATTCGCCTTTCAAATACGTGCGGGCAGAGGCCATTGCTTGGACGGTCTGGATTTCTTGTGACGTTAGCGATGAGAAAGCCGGGTTTTGGCTGAGTTTTGTATGGACATCCATTTTCATATTCCTGGCGAATTAAGTGACACTCTCTATTGTAACGCACTCTAACAGATGCCGGATTTTTCGTTCATATTTAGGAGTTACGCATTTGCGGGAAGAAAACCCAAAAAATAGGGGTGTGTGGGGTGCGAAGCACCCCACACACCCCTATTTTTTGCTGAGATTTACCAAAAGATAAAGATTTTCCACGCCCTATTTGTAATAATTATCACAACTCAACCTTCTTCCATTCCAACAGGAGCGAAAAAATGAAAGAAACTTCTCAGAGCAACCGTACGATTATGTCGGTGATTGCTATTGTCATTGGCCTGGTGATGATGGCTGTGATCCCATTCATGGTGCAGACATCCCTGGACAGGGTGTTGTTCCACCTGACCGAACACATCGAAGCTGGCAACCCCGCCTTTTCTAGCGGGATCAAGTTGTTCGATTTCTTCTACCCCGTCTGGCGGGCGGTCATTTTCGTGGCCGGGGCCGCGCTGGTAGTCACCTCACAGGAAATCCGCAAAGGTGAAGAATGGACGTATCCGCTGGCTATGGCGATGTTCGCCCTGCCGTCGATTGGCGGTTTCTTTATGTTCCTGCCCTATATCAGCTGGGTTCCGGGTTTTCCGCTACCGATGGTGATCTCGTTCATCGGGTTATGCGGGTACTGGGCCTTCATTTTCTTGCGCAAGTCTTCAATGCCCACCAAGTGGGCGCGCGTGGGCGCGCTGACCTTCATCGGTATGCTGGCCACACACGCCTTCACCATTGGCGTAGGCGCTCAGCGCACCATGTGGACTCGCCCTGGCTATCCTTTCTATCAGGATTTCACCTGGTGGCTGTTCAACTGGGTTGGCGAAGTGAACTGGGTGGCTGTCATTCCGCTCTTCATCTCCATTCCGTTGTTGGCCGTTGGTAAGCGGAGCGGCTGGTGGCTGGCCGTAGTCGCCACTGTCGCCATCCTGGCCATCGATGCACCAACGCAATTCTTCCGCACCAAAACCCTGGACT
>CAYFMI010000156.1:0-3545 GCA_964344175.1 uncultured Anaerolineales bacterium | reverse complement strand
CGACATTGAGGGGCGGGTGATTGAGACACAGTTCACGGATTTTGTATTGTTCAATATCTATTTCCCCAACGGGGGCCGCGATCACAGTCGGGTTGCGTACAAACTTGATTTCTACGCCAGCTTGTTAGATCTTTGCGATAAATTGCATGAAGAAGGTAAACAAATCATCATTTGCGGAGATTTCAACACAGCACACCAGGAAATTGATCTCAAGAACCATCGCCAAAACAAAAATTCCACCGGATTTTTACTCGAAGAGCGCGCCTGGATTGATAAGTATCTGGAGCGCGGATTTGTAGATGCCTACCGCACCCTTTACCCGGAGAGAGAGCAATATACCTGGTGGGCCAATTGGGGGAATGCGCGACAAAATAATGTCGGCTGGCGATTGGATTATTTTCTGCTCAGCGAAAGCTTGATGCTAGAGGTCGTCGATGTCGTCATTCATGATGATGTTTTAGGTTCCGATCATTGTCCGGTCACGCTGGAATTGAATATCTGAGTTGATGATGAGAGAATATTGGGTAGTGGCATAAAAGTGAGTGATGATATACCGTAACAAAGGCAAAAAAAACGTGCCCATCACTTACCATTCGACTACCACCCTGAATTCTTACAAAATGTAACAAAAGCTATGAAAATGCGTTTACCAGAAGGTAGCTTGAATGCCTGAATCGCGAGTTGATGCTGATGCTCGTTTTGTGATGCAGGCCAAAAAAGGTGATAAGGAAGCCTTCGGCAAGCTGCATGACCTGTATGCTGAAGCGATCTATCGGTTTTTGTATGCACGTTTAAATAACCGTATGGATGCAGAAGATCTGACCGGAGAAGTTTTTTTGCGCGCTTGGCGTTCTTTGCCAAATTATCGCCCTAAGGGGCATCTCTTTTCGGCGTATTTATTCCGTATCGCCCGCAATTTGTTAACCGACCATTATCGGCAAGCTAAGCGAGTAAATGTTGTTGAAGAGCATGATGAAAGGTTGTTGCAAACTTCTGAAGATATGCCAGCCGATATTATTATTGCCAAGCAAGAGTATCAAACATTAAAAAAAACGCTTGGGAAAATTCGCGAAGATTATCGAAATGTTTTGATCTTGCGGTTTATTAGTGGGCTTTCTCCCGATGAGACAGCGGAGGCCATGGGCCGCTCTCCGGGGGCTGTGCGGGTGCTTCAGCATCGGGCGTTATCGGCTCTGCGGAAGCAGATGGGAAAAGATACACGTTAGGCGTTATCCATGAAAGATGGTAGAGATCGAGAACAAAAAATAGCCAACGCGTTGCAAGAATGCCTCGACAAAGTATTGATAGATGGTATTAGCATTGACACCGCGTTATCTGGATTCCCCGAATACGCCGAACGCATTCGCCCAGAATTAGAAAGCGCTTTCGGGCTTTATCATAGCCATTCACACTTCAACCCGCGCCCGGGTTTTCTAAAAGGCGCACGCCATCGCTTAGTGAAAAGCATTGAGATGGGGGATGGGGCGGGGAGGGTTCGCTCGCGGAGGGGGATTATCCATCAAGCTGCATTTCGATTTGCTCTTGTTATCGTTTTAGTTGTGACCATTATTCTATCCAGTGCAGGTGTGGCTTCTGCATCGGCGCTACCTGGGGATGCGTTGTATGGGGTGAAATTGTCGGTAGAACAAACTCGCCTGGTATTTGCAGGTGAACTGGATCGAGAAGTTCTGCTGCATCTTCGTTTTGCACAACAACGATTAGATGAAATCGATGCACTAGCGTTAGGTCAGCGTATTGACCATATTTCGATTGCTTTAGAAAACTATGGAGAACACATCGCTCAGGCGGCTGACTTGATTGACCGGTTAGCTAAGCAGGATAGCGTTCAGGCGCAAGAGTTAGCTATTGTATTTGCCCAAACCGTTCAGAGAGCTGAATTGACCTTTGCCGGGCTGGATGATCGCATCCCAGATGATGTTGGTGAGCTTATCGATCAAAATAGACAGTTTGCCGATCAGGTTTTGGATGACATGCTAGATAATTTCCAACTTACAGAAGAAAACTTCGGTTCGCAGGAGCCTACCCAAACGGAAATCGCACATCCTCTTCAAGATGCCACACCAACGCCCAGTGGAGATGGATCGGGCACGCCTACGCCTGTATCTGCTTCCCCCACTGGGGCCTCTGGAGATGTATCTGAAACCCCTGAGCCGACAAAAACTCAAAAAGAGAGTAAAACACCAAAGCCTTCGAATACCCCGAAGCCCACTAAGACAATCAAGCCTGCAAACACCCCGAAGCCAACGAATGAAAACAAAGGCCAGGGCAATAATAGCAGTGAGAATAGTAATAAGGATAAAGACAAGGACAAAGACAAAGATAAAGACAAATAGACATTTAGCCACCGGATAGTTTTTAAATCAGGACGTAGATTTACGCTAGTGATCGCTGAAAAAGCAAAAAACGGTGAAGTCGAAATGAAAAATCATGCTTATCTGCGTGAATCAGCGCCTAAAACCATACGTGTCAGGTAGCTAGATAGGCATAAGGGTGGGAAATATAAGCTTATATGTGGCACCATTTTTCTTTTTGAAAGCATAAGTATACAGCCCCCTATTTGGGGGCTTCTCTGCGCAAGGCCGTGACCCCGAAAGTATTATCAGTATTGTTAGGCGCTGCCTGAATCAGCCTTTCAATTCCCTTGTAGTGTAACAAGTGTATAGGTAATTCGTTTCTAGTAGTACGGCGTGCTTAGTATCTATTCTAATGAATAGATTGATGAGCAGACATTAGATTTTGGGTTGAACAGGTTGTAAAGATTATGTCAGATCATAATGGCAAAGAACGCGCGCAAGGATTGGTTGAATTTGCACTGGTGTTGCCGATTTTGCTGGTACTGATGATGGGGTTGATTGAGTTTGGACGGCTGTTGTTTATTTATTCGGCGGCGGCTACGGCGAGTCGGGAGGCGGTACGTTATGGTTCTGCTGCTGGTGAAAATCCCGGTGGTACGCCCTATTACATGGATTGCGCAGGGATGCAGGAAGCGGCCATGCGCCTGGGATCGCTGGCAGGAATACAGAGCGGTAATGTAGTTGTTCAATATGATCGTGGTCCCTCGACAGCATTTTTTAGTGCCTGTCCGGTTTCCTCACCCGATGATATTGTCGGCGGAGTGGATCGGGTGGTAGTGAGTGTCACAGCGACGTTCACGCCATTGGGGACTCTGGCGAATTTTCCGAGTTTTCCTGTATCTTCACAAAGCGCTCGGACGGTGATCAAAGGGATTCAGGTGAGTGGGAATACGGCCACACCTGGAGCTACAGCTTTGCCAACTGCGACGGGGACAACAGTGGCAACAGCCACTGCTACCGATGTGGTTTTACCAACCGCAACGAATACATCTATTGCAACGGCAACCGCCACCGACGTGGTTTTGCCCACGGCGACCAATACAACAGCCCCAACGCCGCCAGCGCCGGTCAACCCGGTGGTGGACTCAGATAAGGGCAGCCCTGGGAATAAATGCAGTTAGTGTAAACTTCTTTCTGTAAAATGGTGACGAAAAAGTAGGTCAAGGGTAT
>CAYFMI010000155.1:0-3596 GCA_964344175.1 uncultured Anaerolineales bacterium | reverse complement strand
CTAGCTTTACTCGAACCACCAGAACCGCCTCAGCCAACCGCCTATCCTTATCCAACCGCGCTGCCCTCGTTAACGCCGATCTTCACGCCCACGCCGCTGCCCTCGCTGACACCCTATCCTACACCCGCTGACCCGCGCAATATGGAAGCCTATATGGATGATTCGCGCGCCCAGGGGACCGAACAGCAGGACGCCGCCATGGATCAATTTGAGCAATACCGCCTCGACAGTCAAGATCAGGGACAGGTATACGCCGATTTGATGGATGCGCAGGGCGATGAATACGCCGACCTGCGCCAGGAGCAGGCTGATGAGTACACCGATGCCATGCAAGATTACGGCGATGAGCGCGCCGATTGGGTCAAGAATCGCGAGAAAGCCATCAATAGCGCCGAATCGTTGCTGGGCGCGATGTACGATGACTATGGCTATGTTTTTGATGGCATTATCCTTACCCGGTGGGCTGTTCTGGGTACGATTATGGTGGTGTATATTCTGATCATGGTGATTTTCCAGAAACGCAAGGATGTGGTATAAACCCTGGCACAGTAAGCGGTATCTCATATGCACTGTAACCCAACGCCAATGCTGGGGCGGATTACTCATCCGCCCCGCTTTGCTTGCCACAGGAGCCTGCGAAATGAAGCAATTGACCAAACGACACGGGATATTGATAGGTGGAGACGTCATTGTTGCTGCCCTGATGACACTGTGGGGGTTTGCTACGCATCATACCCTGGAGACTGCCGGTTGGTATATGTTGACGACTTTCCTCCCCGTTCTGATTGCCTGGCTGATGATTGCACCTTTCTTTGGCGTATATGATCTCGATAAAATTGCTCATCTCCGCCAAATTTGGCGGCCATTTTATGCCATGGTTGTTATCAGCCCGATGGCGGCTTTTTTACGGTCTCTATGGCTTGGCCGCGGCATTGCGCCGCTATTTATTTTTGTGTTGGGCGGTTTCAGCGCCATAGGGATTTTGTTTTGGCGAACAATTTACTGGGTGCTGTTCTCGCGAGGAAAATAGACTGTGGATGAAGCTGCACTTATACATGATGCACGTCTAGGGAGCCTGGATGCCTTCAATGCTCTGGTGATGGCCTATCAAGATATGGTCTTTAACCAGGCCTATCGCGTGATTGGAGAACCAGGCGCGGCAGAGGATGCCGCGCAAGAGACTTTCATCTCCGCGTATCGCAAGTTGCACACTTATCGCGGGGGTTCTTTCCGAGCCTGGCTGCTGCGTATTGTCACCAATGCTTGTTATGATGAATTGCGCCGCCGCAAGCGGAGGCCAGTGACTCATCTAGAGCCACAAAACGCGGAGGGTGAGGAATTCGATTCGCCGCATTGGATGATCGACCCCGGCACATCGCCCGAACAAGAATTTCAAGCCCGGGAATTGGCTGAAGCAATTCAGCGCTGTTTGAATGAATTGCCTGATGAGTTTCGAATAGTAGTTGTGTTGATTGATGTTCAGGGCTTCGATTACGCCGAAGCCAGCGCAGTGGCCGAAAAGCCCCTGGGAACCATAAAAAGTCGTTTGGCACGTGCCCGCCGCCGAATGCAAGAATGTTTGCAAAAATATCGGGAACTTCTACCATCTCCCTATCGTCTCAATGAGGAGGTTTCATAATGAGTATGAAGATTTCCCGCAGAGATTGGGAACGGCTTTCGGCATATATAGACATGCAACTTTCGGCGCGTGAGCGCGCCCGTCTCGAAAAGCGCCTTCAGTCGGATGCCGCGCTGCAGGCTGCCCTGGATGATTTGCACACCATGCGGGGCGCGCTGCGCCGACTCCCCAAGGTGCGCGCGCCGCGTGATTTTCGGTTGACACCCGAAATGGCAGGACAGCGTGTGGCACATGCGCCACGCCTTTTCCCGACCTTCCGTTTGGCATCGCTGGTGGCTAGTTTGTTGTTGGTGTTACTCGTGCTGGGAGATGTATTCGGTTTTGGGGGCATGGCTTTATCGCCCCGCCAAGAACTTGCCGTACCCTCAGCCGAGATGGCAGTGGAAGTTGCCGATGAATTGCCGGCAGCAGAAGAACCGGCTGCAATAGTGGAAGAAGCTGCTCCGGAGGCAGAAGCAATCGTTGAGGGGGAACCTGAATCTTTAGCAGTGGAGAAAGCAGCCGAAGATCAAGCGGGTGCTGCTTTGGAGGCAGGTGAAGCCCCCTCGGAGCAAACCAGCCCTCCCACAGAAACAGCCGCGCCAGCAGCTACACCACTTCCACCGGCTCCTGATGAGGGCGATACGGTGAATGCAGATATTCCTCAACAACAGGCACGACCTTTACGCATCGTACAAGTATTTGAGATCATCTTAGCGGCTGTAGTGTTGATTTCAGGTGGAGCGGCGCTTTATTTCCGCAGGCGCGAACGTCGATGATTGCTGAGAATATAAAATATTGCCCGTGCTGTGGGGCGAAGCTAGTGCAGGCCCATCGCAGGGGGCGGATTCGCCCGGTCTGCCCTGCTTGTGATTGGATTTTTTTCCCAGACCCTAAAGTGGCAGCCGCAGTTTTAGTTGAGAGTGATGATCGAGTACTCTTGGTGCGTAGGGTGCATCAACCTTATCGCGGTATGTGGTCGCTTCCAGCAGGTTTTGTGGACGCCGGTGAAGATCCGGCTCGCGCTGCAGAGCGGGAATGCCTTGAAGAGACCGGCTTGAATGTCGCCGTGAAAGCGCTACTTGATGTGATCCCAGGACAGGAACATGCCCAGGGAGCGCATATTGTGATTGTGTATCGAGGAGTGGTTGTCGCAGGTACGCCAAATGCAGGCGACGATGCCGATGATGTCGGCTTCTTTCATCGCAATGAACTACCCCCAATCGCTTTCGAGGCCACGAAGCGCATCTTGCTCACTGGGTAAATGTCTTAAAAGCACAGATAGCCGCCCGGTTGGCAGCTATCTGGCGTGCGGTGGCAAATTCTAACGGTTCGTTAGGAGGGATGCCACCGCACTGGGTTTATGATCTTTACTACACATATGGACATCACCTCCTTATCCGTGAAATGGCGTAGAAGGGGGGGCTTTTGTGCTAATCAGTGTGACACAGTATGGCATAAGCCGTTAACCATGTCAAGGATGAGGATCAGGGCTTTCTTAAAGTCGAAACGAAAAGCGCTTTTACCGCTGAGAGCGCAAAGAACGCAGAGAAAAATTTAAAAAACTCAGCGAACCCGGCGTTCTCTGCGGTAAATTTCTGGTATAGCACAAATTTAAGAAAGCCGTGGGATGAGGATCGCTTTCCTGACGCTTTCCTGACGAGAGACGCATAGAATAAGGACTATCTATCATAAGGTCAGGTGTTTTATCGTTCCGGGCGCCCCGCTCTGAGCGATGAGACTTATACACTTATCCGAAACTGAGATTCGGCAAAAATTCTCCATCAAGTTTTGGGCTTGGCGTTACCGCAAGAGATTGCCTTACTATTTTCGTTGCCCAAAAAGTCAGCTAATCGAAAGGTGTTGAATATATTTAGAATAATTCTCTTATGATAGAATGTCCGAAATCTGCGAAAAGACTTGGCTTTACAAAACGATTGTTTTTATCCACAAGGAGGATGAAATGAAATATCCAGTC
>CAYFMI010000154.1:0-3629 GCA_964344175.1 uncultured Anaerolineales bacterium | reverse complement strand
CCCGGTACATTCCCGGTGAAATCTACTGGTACATTTTAGGGTGAAAACTGACAACCATGAAAGTGGGCAGGTGATTATAGAACAGGAGAATATTTCCGATGACTGAATCATGTTGCTGTCCAACTGAAGCAGGAAATCAAGTTTGCGATTTGCCTGCACAAACTTTCGAAAGAAAATCTCATGCCGAGGGTTTATGCCCTGAGTGCAATAAGAAAGGTAAACCCATTGAGGGACAAACGATCAAATCCATGCTCACGATTAGCTTACGAGAACTGATTGATACTGACTATCTCTTTTGTCGTACCGAAACCTGTCCAGTGATTTATTTCTCGTCTGATGGCGCACAAAATTTTACCCAATCGCAGGTTCGGGAGCGTGTGTATCAAAAAGAACCCGATTCAAAAGATGTAAATGTTTGTTATTGCTTCGGGCATACTGTCGGAAAAATAATCGACCTTTCACCCGAAAAGCAGGATGCAATTGTGAATGACATAAATGCTGGTATCAAGGCTGGGCAGTGTGCTTGTGATTTACGCAATCCACAAGGCTCATGTTGTCTTGGTAATGTGCGAGGAATAATCAAAACCCTGCAGACTTCTGCGGCCTAACGTGGGCTTCAAGCGCCCGCCGACTTTGCAAGTCTAGACAATTCCATTATAACCAATCTTTGCCCAAATCGCGCCGCTTACCCACCGCCAAAGGCGGGTCGCTTGCTAGCTGGGTTAGGCCGAGCGATTTATTTTGTTAAGGTTTGGGTGGTATCCGAAAACCAGGGAATACTAATCTTTTCAAACGGTTCAAGACCTACAAATTTTACGACTTCAGGATTATTTGCCCTCATTTCAATGTCGTTTTGCACAATGATTGCCTCCATCAATCCGTCGGATACTTGAACGAAATGTAAGGCAATATCGAATAGTTCCTCTACGAGCCTATCGAAGTGAGCAAAGTTAGTATCTCCATATAGAAGTTTCAGAAGTGCATGCGCCAATATTACTTCTGAACAATAGAAAAGATTGTTTGGTGCGCTCTCTCGTTCCAAATAAATAAGGAGATCATCATCTACCGTCGGAAGCGTGCCTTTAATATCTGACGCCGAGAAATGGAAGGCAAAGTGATTCCGAATCTGGTTGCAGTGATTGGTTGAGCTAAAATAACGCTTGATTTTTTGCAATTTTTCACTATTCTCTTTGTCGAGTCGCGGCTCGTAATCGCGCGACAGGGTTGAGCCAAAAAAGCTTTTCTGAAAAAATTCCCACGCTTCGTTTAGTTGCCCCGCCAGAATGCGTGTCAAATAAAGTGTTAGGGTAAAGTTGCCATGCTGGTCAACATCTTTTTTATTTGGAGCATTCGCTGCCCAATACATCATCTTCGTCGTCGCGTTTATTTCATTTGCAACATGACCCAGCGCGAGAAAAAAGGTGTGTTCGAGTTCAGGCATTGATAGGATTCGATCTTTGTCTAATTCAACCTTAATGACCTTCACGGGGTTTCTCCTAAAGATACGAAAGATGTACAATTTCATTTCTCGGCCTAACGTGTGCGTGTGCTGCCGGGCGGCGTGAACCCTGAACAACCTATGCCCATAACCATTTTATCAAAATCGCGCCGCTTACCCTCGGGCGACAGCCCGGTCACGCACCACGCGGGGTTAGGCCGTTCACCCTATTTTTCTCTCAGAATTTTGATCGTGGTTTCGATAACTTTCGATGTTGTCTTTGGATCAAGTTTGCCAGCACAATATTTGATTATCGTCGGCTCTACCATAAATACGTGGTTCGCTCGTGCAAAACTTGCTTGTCTCAATCCACCCTGAATAAAATCATTATCAGTGATAGGAACTGTAAATTCTGCCCGTGTATTTCGCCCAGTAATTTGACATACAATTACTTCATCATCACGCGGAGCAGCTAAAACAAGAGCAGGGCGACTCTTGCTTCTGCTTAAATCAGAATATGGAAAAGGGAGGACTACAACATCACCTTTTACAAATGCGCCCATAATTCATCTTCTTCTGGTGTATCCCATTCCTTTGCCAAAACAGCTTCCGACATCATCATTAGCCGAAAAGGAATAGATTTTCCTAAATCAGCACTTGATGACCGAGAATGAACTGGCAACTCTAGCTGATAGGAACTTGTAGAAGTTACCGAAGATGCTAAATTTATGAACCTATAATATAGGCCTTCTGGCTTAAGACGTAATTCTTGTAGCATTACGTAGCCTCCTTGCTTTCCTTGAATCTCTGGAAATTTTCATTCATAGCATTGACAAATTCTTCCATTACATCCGGACTCACAACAATTTTTGCTACCGGCTTTACGTTGATGCTGTCCGGTATTTCATCTTCTTCTAATCCAAAGACAATTGGTGGAGTTAAATGACCAAATGTCAAATGAAATTCTTTTCCGCCAGCGTGGGAAATATACAATTGATTAGCAAATACTGATGGAATATTTTCTCCAGCATCCCAAAGAATTCTAATCTTTTTTTCTTTCAATTCACTGTCCGATGGACTTATATCAGTCATGCTTCCTCCGTAATCAAAGTATTTCTGAAACAATTATACATCGAAATTCTCAATCGCTGATATATCTATGGGAAACCAACGGCCTAACGTGTGCGTGTGCTGCCGGGCGGCGTGAACCCTGAACAACCTATGCCCATAACCATTTTATCAAAATCGCGCCGCTTACCCTCGGGCGACAGCCCGGTCACGCACCACGCGGGGTTAGGGGGCCTTTCGCTTGCACGACTCGTCTCAATAGAATACCTTTCACAATAGCTATTTGTCTGATCTTTAATAATGATAGCGGCATGAAATTACGGTAATAAACTCATCATCAACTGCATACACCAAACGGTTCGTTTGATCTATTCTACGCGACCAAAATCCAGTCAAATTCTCTCGCAATGGCTCAGGCTTTCCAATTCCTTCAAAGGGTTCACGCTTGACGTCTTCAATCAACCGATTGATCCTTTTGAGCGTTTTTCGGTCTTGCGTTTGCCAATAAACATAATCCGCCCAAGCTTCATCAGTCCACGCCAATTTCCTACTCATCGATCAGCTCGTGCAGGTGTACTTCCCCAGCTTGATATTGTTCAATAGATTTTGTAAGATGCGCTGCATTTGCCGGGGACTTCAGGAGATAAAAGGTTTCCAAATAGCTACTGAAAGTATCCCAAGACATCACTACCGCATCTTCCGAGCCGCGGCGTCTAATGATCGTGTAATCGGCATCGGCTGACACCTGATCCAAAACAGTTTTCAGGTTATTTCTAGCTTCGCTATAAGTAACAACTCGCATGACTACCTCCATAACACTGCATTCTTTGTCACAAGTATAAATCACATACGCATTATGTGCAAGTAGTTGTACATGTCAGCGCGCTAAAAAATGTGCTGATAATTCTCTCGCTGTACCATTGATCTGTATCAATCTAAAAATATTGGGAGTAATTCTAGCAAATACAAGTTCAAGTAACGAACCCAGCCCCCTAACGAGTTGCTTCAAGCGCCCGCCGACTTTGCTCAACACAACAATTTCATTATAACCAAATTTCGCCCAAAACACGCCGCTTACCCACCGCCAGAGGCGGGTCGCTTGCTAGCTGGGTTAGGTGGCTCG
>CAYFMI010000153.1:0-3681 GCA_964344175.1 uncultured Anaerolineales bacterium | reverse complement strand
TTACTGAATGTGAGGATTGAAATTCACAATCCAACTCATCATCCAATTGTGGAGGCTCCTATGAAACAAATATGTGTGGTCGGCGTTGGCTACGTCGGGTTGATTACGGCAGCAGGGTTCGCTGATTTAGGCAATCGTGTCATTGCGCTTGACATTAGCGAAGAAAAAATTAAAGGTTTAAAGAACGGCGAAATGCCCATTTACGAACCCGGGCTGGAAGAACTGGTTGAGCGCAATGTCAAAGCAGGTCGTTTGTCGTTCACCACATCTTATACCGAGGGGCTGGAAGGCACCGAATATGTGTTTATTGCCGTGGGTACGCCTTCGGGGATTGATGGTGAAGCCGACCTGCAATATGTAGAGGCGGCAGCCCGGTCGGTGGCCGAGAATATGCAGGGGGAACTGGTGATTATCAACAAGTCTACTGTTCCAGTGGGAACCGGTGACTGGGTGGCCGGGATTGTCAAACGCCATCAGTCGGGTGCGCAACCGTTTTCGGTGGTCTCTTGCCCCGAATTTTTGCGCGAGGGGTCAGCGATTTTCGACTTCATGAATCCGCACCGCACGGTGCTGGGGTCACTCGACCGCGAAGCCGCCGACAAAGTAGCGCAATTACACCTGCCGCTGCGCGCCCCAATTGTCATCACCGATCTGCGCACAGCCGAGATGATTAAATATGCCTCGAACGCTTTCCTGGCGACCAAAATTTCCTTCATCAATGAAATTGCCAATATTTGCGAAGCGCTGGGTGCGGATGTCACCGAAGTGGCTACCGGCATGGGCTACGACGAACGCATTGGAGCGCATTTCTTGCACGCCGGCCTGGGGTATGGCGGTTCCTGCTTCCCGAAAGACGTGCTGGCGCTGGCGCACATGGCCGAAGAAAAAGGCAAACACCCGCAACTGCTGCACGCCGTCATGGATATCAACGCCGACCGCCGACCAATGGCGGTTCAACGGGTTATTGAAATGCTGGGCGGGGATGTCAAAGGGAAGACCATTGGCATGTTGGGGCTGGCATTCAAACCCAACACCGACGACATGCGCGATGCCCCTTCGATTGATATTGCCAAAGCGCTCATCGCTGCAGGCGCGCAGGTGCGCGGGTATGATCCCGTTTCTATGGACGTTGCTGCCCCGCTCATGGCAGATGTGACCATGTACGACGATCCCTACTCTCTGGCCGAAGGCTGCGATGCACTGATGGTCAACACCGAGTGGAATGAATTCAAACAACTCAACCGCCGCGAAGTGCGCGATCTGATGAAGCAAGCCATCATCTTTGACGGGCGCAACATCTACGATCCCGCCGAAATGGCCGAGTTAGGCTTCCAGTATCGCGGGGTTGGGCGCGGTTACAACGGAACCCGTACGCTCGAAGAATAGCATTTCATCACCATGAATACAAAAGTGCAGACCGCGGATAGTTGACCGCGGTCTGTGTTCTACTATTTACTAACCAACATGACCCAAAAACATCCCCCTATTTGCAGCTACGAAGGTTCCGATTATCAAACATCCTTTTGGGAGGAGGGCGGGCGAGCCTACGAAGATCAGGCCGAGGCCGTCGCTCTGCGACGCCTGCTGCCCCCCGGTGGTGAATTGATGCTCGAATTAGGCGCTGGCGCCGGGCGCAACACGCCCCGCTATCAGGGCTACGATCGCGTGGTGTTGCTCGATTACTCGCTCACTCAAATACAGCAAGCTCAAGCACGGCTGGGGAAAAGCGAACGATTTGTCTATGTGGCGGGGGATGTCTACCGCCTACCCTTTGTGGATGACCTATTCGATGGGGCTACTATGATCCGTGTGCTGCACCATCTAGCCGAGGCCCCTCAAGCGCTGGGCGAAATTCGGCGGGTGCTGCAACCCCACAGTACATTTATCCTCGAATTTGCTAACAAGCTGAATCTTAAAGCCATTGCCCGCTATCTGCTGCGCCGCCAGGATTGGAACCCCTTCGCCCCGGAGCCGGTTGAATTCGTTCCGCTGAATTTCGACTTTCACCCCAAAACGGTGCGCGCCTGGCTCGAAGCCAGCCGCTTCCATATTGAGCGGCAACTGACCGTTTCCCACTTCCGCATTGGCATTCTCAAGCGGCTGATGCCCTTAAAACTGCTGGTGTGGCTGGACGCGTTGGCGCAGCTAACCGGCGACTGGTGGCAACTGACCCCCAGCGTATTTGTTAAATCACAAACGGTTGGGCAAACTGGTGCCCCGCCCCGCGCGGGCGCGTTTTTCCAGTGCCCAACCTGCGGACACAATCCCCTGGGTGAATCATCGGATGCACTGCACTGCCCATCCTGCGATAAACAATGGCCGATTGTGGATGGGATATACGACTTTCGGAATTGAAATCAACAACGAAACTGCGCCCCTTTTCCGGGGCGCAGCCATTTATTTACGAACCGCTATTTTCTCCACCACCCAAAAATGCGATAACCCCAGGGTCTTCAACGGGGTGCGCTCTAAAAATTGTAGCGCTGCCCGCAAGGCGCGTCCCAGGCGTGGGAAGCGATGGATGATGTTATCGTAAGCGCCAAAAATAATGCTTCTCTCAACCACATGAACCGGCAAACCTGCAAACAGGTTGGCAAGATCGCGGCGTGAATACACCCGCACATGGGGAGCCAGCCTATCGCGCCACCGGCGCGGCAGCCAATTGACCAGGGGGATATTGCCAAACTTGTATTTCCCCTGCCAGTAAATGCCATGCGTCTCGAAGGGATAACCACGGTTGGGGCAAAAGATCACCGCCCGCCCGCCAGGCTTAAGGGTGCGCACCATTTCGGCCACGGCGCAGCGGTCATCCTGAACGTGTTCAATGACTTCATGGCTCAAGATCAAGTCAAAACTACCCTCCAAGAATGGCAAAAACTCCCCGGCGGCATTAACAATATGTGACGAACGTAGATGCGCCTCAGCGCCACGGGCAAAGTCAAATTCCAGGCCGATGACGTCACCGCCAAATTCGGCGAGTTTTTCGACATACATGCCTACGCCGCAGCCGTTTTCCAGCAGGCGGCCTTGCAGGCGCCCCCCCGCAGCAACTTCTATCATAGACAGGCGGCGCGCTTGCCCGGCTCGCCAGACATAGGAGGGTTCGCCGCGCAAAGCGGCTTTTTCAAGATTGCGATTGGTCATGTGTGTTATAAGTCAGCGAGATTTTCGACGTTGATGATTGATTTCAGTCACAATCAGAGCAATAATTTCGTCCATAAGGGCTAAACGATCATTCAATACTTCAGGCTCAAAAAACCTTCGCGCACGAAAGAACCAGCCTTTCGTTTCGCGGGCAGAAGCCAAAGATACTCGATAGAAATACAACATTTCTTTGCCGTAACCACGTCCAAGTCCTTCTTCAAGATTTGCTGAGATCGAACCTGCACTGCTGATAATTTGCCAGGTCAGACCTTTGGCTCGCGAATCGGTTACCCAAGAATCTGTATCTTCCCATACAAGTTCATGCAAGTAAAGGGCCTTTCGATAACCCAAGAACCCCCAGATCGGTTCTTTCTGGACGCGCTCAGGAACACTTTCAGTCCAAATACCGTAGGGTTCCATAGATTTCCTCCTTTTTGACTCGCTGACTCGTTGACTCGCTGACTCGCTGACTCGCCGACTCGCCGACTCGCCGACTCGCTGACTCGCTGACTCGCCGTCTCGCTGACTCGCTGACTC
>CAYFMI010000152.1:2626-3732 GCA_964344175.1 uncultured Anaerolineales bacterium | reverse complement strand
TCAGGAAAAGTCGTTCCACTGGCACGCATTTTAATTTCTTCCATGTTCTGAGTAAGCCAATTCAGAAAAAAGCAGTTGGACAACATCCCGTTTGGCTTGATAGCAATGAAGCCCTGATTGATGCAAACAGGTTCCTGACTAATTGCAAGATAACCTATTGGCGCACGAGATGAAAGCAACAAAGTTCCAGAAGGCAAAAGCCCTGAACTTATCTGTGCTAATCCGGCATCAGTCACTTTTCTTTCCGTTGAAAGTAGTATTGGGCTAGTTAGAGATGACAGGTCTTTGGGTGTCGCAAAATTGTGAAGCCCATCATCCCAAAATGAAGAATTTTTCGTGCTTGGTGTTCCCCCTCCTACAATATCAAGAACATTACCTATTTCATCCACCCGCCACCCCTGTGGAATTGGCCCTGTTTGGGCGAATGGCGATTCGCCCCCTACCTCGACCATCTCGCCGGTTGCGCCGGGGAAGTTGAAATCCACGAACCATTCTTTGAAGATGGCCTGGGCAATGGCTTCGAGGGTAGCGTTTGTCTGGCGGTTGAGTTCGATTTTGTCATCGAGGGCGGAGAGGATGGCGGCGATGCGGCGTTGGGTGGGGAGAGGGGGAAGGTCAAACATTTGTGAATATGCAGTATCTCTATTCAGCCCCGGAACTGCGCTATCTTCATTTAGATATTCAAGACCTAAAGTTTGCAAAAGATAGTACGTATATTGAATATCCGAACTCAACTCGGACTTCTTAATGTAGTAAGCTGTGTCAATACAAAAAAAAGGTCTGTCCGAATAGTAAACTGACCCCACTGTACCTTTTCTACCCACAATAATTCCTTCTTCGTCTACCAATGCTTCATCGTGCCATCCAATTAAACCGGATGAAGAATACACCGGCACATCTCCCCCCCTTCGCTTACTAGCAGTAAGAGATTTCCCATAATTTAGTGTGACAACTTCCCCAAGAGTTACGGGGTTCCAAGTGTCAGAACTCATAACCAAGCCCCTTCAAGTTCTTGTGAATCAATGCCGCCTTCGACAGGCTCAGGCGGCGAAGGCTCAGGCGGCGAAGGCTCAGGCGGCGAAGGCTCAGGCGGCGAAGGCTCAGGC
>CAYFMI010000152.1:0-2526 GCA_964344175.1 uncultured Anaerolineales bacterium | reverse complement strand
GGCGGATTATCAGCGTTGGCTGAGCTTGTCGAAGCCAACGCCGAATCCGAAACCGAATCCAATCGTTCCTCTGGTCTGCCATACTGAGTATAGTTTTTAGAAAATTCAATCAAATTCTCCACATTATCCTCAATCAACGCCTGCTTTTTGCAGCGACTCCAGCCTTGCACTTGTTTCTCTCTACGAAAAGCATCCTCCACCCGCTCATAATACTCGCAATAAACGAGTTTGACGGGCAAGCGTTTGCGCGTATGATTCGCGCCGAGACCATCTTGGTGTTCCCAGAGACGCTTTTCAAGATCCCAGGTACTGCCAGTGTAATAGCTGCCATCCGAGCATTCAAGGATATACATGTGAGGCATCTTGACATCTCCCTACCCATTGGCTGAGTCTTGCCCTAAGCCAGGTCGAAGGGCTGCCGAAGCCAACACCGCCTTCGACAGGCTCAGGCGGCGAAGGCTCAGGCGGCGGATCATCAGCGTTGGCTGAGCTTGTCGAAGCCAAAACCTAGAACTCATAGCCAATACCTTTCAGTTTTTCGCGAATGATCTTTTCCAACTGAGCGCCTTTCGCAAATTGTTCGGCCAGCGTAGCGGTGAGAGCTTCCATTTTTTCTTCAAAGGGAATGCCGTCATCTTCGGTTTCGGCGATACCGACATAGCGGCCCGGCATGAGTACGTAGTTGCTGGCGCGCACTTCGTCGAGGGTGGCGGCTTTGCAAAAGCCGGGGATGTCTTGATACCCCTCTTCCGTCCCCCCGACATCGGGGGGAGACGGTTTGTTTCTCCAGGCGTGGTAGGTGTCGGCAATCAGGGCGATGTCCGCACCAGTCAGTTCGCGGTTGCGGCGTGTAACCATCTCACCCAGGTTGCGGGCATCAATGAATAAAATTTCGTTCGAGCGGTCGCGTTGGGGCGAGCCGCCGCTTGCCCTTACACCTTTCTTGTTGCGGGCAAAGAACCAAAGGCAGGCGGGGATCATGGTGTTGTAAAAGAGTTGAGATGGCAAGGCTACCATGCAGTCAATGATGCCCGCGTCAATCATGTTCCTGCGGATGTCGCCTTCGCCGCCGGTGTTGCTGTTCATGCTGCCGTTGGCAAGCACAATTCCGGCGGTTCCATTGGGGCTGAGTTTATGGACGAAATGTTGCAGCCAGGCGTAGTTGGCGTTGCCTTCCGGCGGCACGCCGTATTTCCAGCGGATGTCTTCGCGCAGTTGGTCGCCGCTCCAATCGCTGAAATTGAAGGGAGGGTTGGCGAGGATGAAATCGGCTTTAAGCCCGGAATGCCTGTCATCGAGGAAGGTGTCGCCGAGTTCAAGTTGCGCGTCAATGCCGCGGATGGCGAGATTCATTTTGGCGAGGCGCAAGGTGGTGGGGTTGGATTCTTGCCCAAAAATGGAAAGGTGCTTGATATTTCCCTGATGTTCGCGCACAAAGCGTTCGCTCTGCACGAACATGCCGCCGCTGCCACAGCAGCCGTCATAAACACGTCCTTCAAAAGGCTCAAGCATGGCGACCAGCAACTTAACAATACTGGCAGGGGTATAGAATTGTCCACCCTTTTTGCCTTCAGCGTCAGCGAATTGCCCCAAGAAGTATTCGTACACCCGACCAAGTAAATCCTGTGCAATATGGCCTTCCTGATTGAAGCCAATTGTGCCGATCAGGTCAACCAGTTCACCGAGGCGCTGCTTGTTCAAATCAGGGTCGGCGTAGATTTTGGGGAGGACGCCTTTCAGCGAGGGGTTGATTTTCTCGATTTCATCGAGGGCATCGTCAATCAATGTGCCGATTTCGGGCTGCTTGGCGCGGTCTTGAAGATAATTCCAACGGGCGACTTCCGGCACGAAGAAGACGCTATAAGCCAGATATTCATCGGGGTCTTCGGGGTCTGCGCCTTCAAATTCGCCCTGGCCTGCTACAAGTTTCTCATGCAATTCGCTAAATGCGTCCGAGATGTATTTGAGAAAAATCAGGCCAAGAACGACATGCTTGTATTCCCCTGCGTCCATGTTAGAACGGAGTTTGTCTGCGGCGGCCCAAAGCGTTTTTTCGAGTTCGTGGTTATCCGTCATTGTACACAGCCCTATGCTAATTTGATTGTTAGATCATTGTAATTATAACGGGGAGTGGAGGTTTGAGACAGGTTTATCGATGGAACGAGCTGGCGAAACGCATAATATAGGACGAAAATCCCCCTGCTGGCTCGTCGAACATAGATCCTTTAACTGCTTTAGAAAGCAACATAGGTTACTGCTCCCTGATTCTTGCCAACTTCAGCAAAAAAGCCACTTGTGAGCGGTAACCTATGCAGTCTTGGTATAACTACTCTTCTCAAGAGCGGGTGAACGGATTCGAACCGTCGAATGGTAGCTTGGGAAGCTACTGCCTTACCACTTGGCGACACCCGCACACAGTGGGAAGATTATATTCTCCTCCGGCATGGGTGTCAAGCAGCCCTGGCGGCGGGCCCACGGCTTTCTTAAATTTGTGCTATACCAGAAATTTACCGCAGAGAACGCCGG
>CAYFMI010000151.1:0-3773 GCA_964344175.1 uncultured Anaerolineales bacterium | reverse complement strand
TTACCCTGGATTTCGAAGAACCGCTGACTCATGTGCATTTTGTTGCCGATGCGCCATTACGCATTTTCTCCCTGCTCTACATCCCTACCAGCTCTGAGCGCAATATGTTCTCTTTGCGCAAGGAAGATGGCCTTAAGCTCTACGCCCGCAAGGTGCTGATTCAGGAATACACCACCGATCTTCTCCCGCAACATTACCGCTTTGTGCACGGGGTGGTCGATTCGGAAGACCTGCCGCTGAATGTCTCGCGCGAGTCGGTTCAGGCTTCCGCGTTGATCGCCCGCATTCGCAAAATTCTCACCGGCCAAATTACCAGGCAACTGCTGGCGCTGGCCGAAAAAGAGCCCGAGACGTATACCAAATTTTGGCAGGCCTTTGGGATTTATATCAAAGAGGGGATTGCTTCTGAGCAGGCCGATCGCGAGAGTTTGCATCCCCTGGTGCGTTTCTATACCACAACTCACAGCGAGCAGTTGGTATCGCTCTCTGAATATGTCCAGCGCATGAAAGACGGCCAGGAGAAGATTTATTATATCCTTGGTGATGACGAACGTTCGATTGCCCGCAGCCCGCACCTGGATTACTTCCGCAAACATGGCTATGAGGTAATGACCCTCACCGATCCAATGGATTCGTTTATGTTGTTGGGATTGCGAAGATATGGCGATTATGACCTGCAAAATGTGGCCGCTCCTGACCTGGAACTCCCGGCTGGGGAGGCGGAACCCGAAGGAGAGCCTGCCCCCGAACCGCTTCCTGCCGATGATCTCGCCGGAGTCATTGAGCGCTTCAAGGCCCAACTCGGTGAACGCATTACCGATGTGCGCACCACCGACCGCCTGACCGATTCGGTGGCCCGGCTGGTAGACCCGGAAGGCGCCCTCGACCAAGAAATGCAGCGGGTCTACAAATTAGTGGATCGTGACTACGAAGTGCCCAAAAAAGTATTAGAACTTAATCCCCGTCACCCGATCCTAAACCGCTTGCTCGCTACCCCCGCCGATGATGCGTTGAGCGCTCTCGCTATTGAGCAAATATACGAGAGTGCTTTACTGATCGAGGGTTTGCATCCCGACCCGGCGGGGATGCTGCCGCGCATCCAGCAGCTTATTGAAGCAGCTCTGCGCTAGGCACAACCGGACTTCTCAGCGAAGTCCGGTTTTTTGTTTAATGGTATAGGGCCGCCCGATTCCCATCGGTCGAATAGGTTGTTGAGACTTTCCCCAATTTGAGGCCGCGTCACTTGAAACGAATATGTGTAACTTATGATCTATACAATCGTTATAAATATGACTAATATAGTATAATTTACAGTCGGTAAAAACATAGAGGCAAGCATGTTTTTTCTCTATGCTCAGATCAAAAAGAAAACTTATTTACAGAAAATGGTTATACTTGAAGGATGGGATCGGATTACTGATTGCAGTTTGATGCTGCTGGAGGGGAAGTTTTTGTTATGCAATTAATCGAATATAAACTCCAAACCGAGGAACTGACGCGTGCCAATGAGTTACTGAGCGCGTTAAGTCAGGTGGCGGCCAGTATCGATGCAGCCGATGCGCCAGATGATGTGATGGCAACCCTGGGGGATGCGCTGAAATTGCATGATATTGTTAGTTTTGTCGCCCTGGTTGATGACCAAAAAAAAGTATTCCGCATTCGATACACCTCCATTGGCGCAAAAGCCCTTCAAGCTGCCGAGAAATTAGCCGGTCTTAAAGCCAATGGCTTTGAACTCCCCTTTGAGCGCCTTCCATTCTATCGAACGCTTCTTGAAGAGCAGCAAGCAGTGTATGTTAGCGACCCGTTTGAGATTGCATTAGCCGTACTGCCCGGGTTTTCAAAACCGGTGTTGAGGAAAATTCTCAAGCTTTCGGGTCTCGACCCAGCCCACTCCCTGCTTTATCTTCCACTGACAATCCAAGAAAAAATGATAGGCACTTTAGCAATTTGGGGGGCAGGTTTGCGGGAGTGCGATATCCCTACCTTGTCGATTTTTGCTACGCAGGTATCTGGATCTCTTCAGATCGCGCATTTGCATGACCAGCTTCGAGCCAAAAGGGTAGAAGAGCAAGCCAGTTTATTGCGCCTGTCACGGACATTTTTGGTTCAGAATACCCCGCAAGAGATTATAGATACTGCAGTTGGCGAAACTGCCCGTGCCCTGGATGTAGAGCTGGTTGCCATCGCATTGATCGACGAGGGGGGAAAGTCTTATTCTGGGCGGGCCGGCATAAATTGGCCTCAAGAAGTATTCCAATATGCTCAGAGTATCCCATTAGATGCCGACACTGGTTTGAGCTATGCCATCTCTGAGCGCACTCCCGTCGTTATCCCCGACGAAAGTCGAGAAACTCGTTTCGGCACACCGGCCTGGGCGGAACAGATGGGCATTGTTTCGTCCATTATCATGCCAATGATGATCGGCGAAAAAGCTGTGGGAGGATTGATCGTCAACAGCCGCGTTCACCGCGATTGGCGCGAAGACGAAGTCTACTTATTGTCATTGATTGCAAATATGACTGCCCAAGCACTAGAACGCGCTAGCCTGGTGTTGGCCCAAAGTGATCAGTTGCAGAGACGGGCTGCAATTATCAAATTTTCTCGTGTGTTGCTCAATACGCTGGATCGAAACACCATTCAAAGTCGGGTTATTGAATTTATTTCAGAAATGTATCATTCAGACTTTTGCAAGATCCTCATGTATGGCAAGAAAGTTGGTGATTTGTTTTTGGTAGCCGGGCAGGGATGGCAGCCCGATGATATGGGGTGCCGCATACCTGCCGGCGTTGAATCGCAAGCCGGATACACGCTGGTGTCAAAGACCCCCATCGTAGTCGAAGATTTTTCTCAAGAAACTCGTTTTCATCCTCCGGCACTGCTAAGCAAGCATGGTGTTCAATCGGGCATTAGCGCGCCAATGTTAGCAAGAGATAAAGCCATTGGTGTGGTGGGCGTTCATTGGCGCGGCGCGCAGCATTTCACCAGAGATGAGCCTGAGATTCTCGCGTTAATTGCCAACCTCTCTGGCCAGGCGCTTGAACGAGCGCAGTTGTTTGAAGCCGAACGCGCGGCCCGGCAGCAGGCCGAAACGCTGCGTCAGGCGGGCGCGGCTGTCATTGCCACCCTCGACCATACCCAGGCTATCGAGCGCATTTTAGAGCAGTTGGCTTTGGTAGTCCCTTATGATAGCGCTTCAGTGCAATTGTTGACGGAGAGTGGAGATCAACAATTGCTGAAAATCGTCGGCGGGCGTGGCTGGCAAAACCAGCAGGATGTCATTGGGATGTCATTCCCAGTGCCGGGAGATAATCCCAACACCGTCGTTTTGGAAAACAGCCGCCCTCATATCGTTCAGGATGTAGCGCAAGAATACCAATCTTTCTCGGAAGGCCCTCACAGTCATATTCACTCCTGGTTGGGTGTGCCCCTGATCACTCAAGAACGATTCATTGGCATGTTGACTATCGACAGCGCCCAGCCGCATCGCTACCATCAAGAACATGCCGAATTAGTTGCAGCATTCGCCGATCAAGTAGCCGTTGCTTTAGAGAATGCCCGCCTTTTCGCGGATACGCAACGGCAATTGAATGAGTTATCTCTCCTGAATGAAATTTCCCTGGCGATCAGTATGGCGCGTAGCGAAGAGGAACTGCTCAAAAGCATCAAGCAGATTATCAATCGAGAATACTTAACGGATCATTTTTGTATTACATTAATCGATTGTGTAAATACTTTTCTGTAAAAAGGTCAAGGGCCTTTCAGAACCATGG
>CAYFMI010000150.1:0-3942 GCA_964344175.1 uncultured Anaerolineales bacterium | reverse complement strand
GTGATCACAACCATGTTGCACGATCCTTCTATTTTTGAAAAGGTTCAATTACTTCGATCATTAAATATACTCTGATCAAGCGAGGAAAATTTTAAATCAAGCAATAGATGTACTGGCTGCTGAATATGAAAAGAAGATTGAATCTATTGGAGGGTGGCATAATCAGCACATTGGCATCTTGCTTCATGAGAGGTGTCGCGATTTTCTGGAATTTTGGCAAAGGTCTTACGAATCAGATATGGTCTAGAAACTTATTCCCCAATCGCGTATCGGTCTATCTTTCTTTGCTTTTTGCGATTACCCAGGGAGCGGCCAGCTTTTCGGTCGGGATGGCTGCCCCTCTGCGGGATCTAGATTCGCCTACGGAGCCACCGGCACGTCAAAAAACAATTACAGTATTTAATGATCACGAGTGGTGGCTGGTTCAATGGCAGGATAACAACATCGTATGTCGCCTTTCGGTTACGCACGATGAATATCCATCCGATGATGAAATTACCTACTTTTGTGGGGAGCAGATCTATAAACAGTGGCTAGATACCCCTGCGTGCCCGCAAAGCCAGGATGAAAGCGAAAACAACTCTGGAGAAGATCAAACAATATCTTGCCAGGGCATCTATCTACAAAAGAATATCTCGCGTCCGGAAGAACGACAGGTCATCGTTGATTTACCTACTCCCAGTGTGAGAATATCCTTACCCGATTGCACTTACGCACATTACACTTTTTATTGTCCGAATTCACCCACCTTACTACTTACAGCTGAAGAGCCTCTCCCCAATGAACACATCGTCTCCGTTTATTACACAGTAGATAATGCAACCTATGTTTGCAATGGTGAACTTTGTTTGGTTCCGTTGACGCAAACAAGCGAGATCGGATCTCAGATTTCTTTTTGGGCGACATCGAGTTATGGGGATGAGAGTGAGCATTTTGTTGCCCGTATTCGAGTTATCGATCTAAATTCCCAGGGGCAAACTGGCTGGCAGGTTAATGTACTCAGCTCTCAGTTAGACGGCGGGGATCTGCCTTGTTGCTCCCTGACTTGGGGGGCTTTTCCTTCCTCAAGCAATGTGCCATCCTGGTTGCAAACGCCCGAACAATTGGGCGCGTTAGCATCGAATGAACCCTATGTTTACCTGGCCGGGCGGTTAATTGCCGGTGGGATTGTCGATGCCAGTGATTGTCCCGGATATGGGTTATTGCCGAATGGTTCAGCAGATGCGTGTGGATTGGAAAAGTCCCGGGCAGAAGTGAATAGCTGGCAGAATCAATTTGACGCTGAAATTCTCCGGGTATCTAAAGCCACCGGAGTGCCGGGGCAATTGCTCAAGAATATCATTGCGCAAGAAAGCCAGTTTTGGCCGGGCACTTTTGATGTCAGTACCGAGCACGGTTTGGGGCGCATGACAGAGATGGGGGCGGACACAGTTCTATTGTGGAACCCATCATTTTTTCAGGAGTTTTGCCCGCTTGTCTTGGGCAATCAGGCTTGTCAAAATGGTTATGCCAACTTGGGACCTAGCGACCAAGCGCTTGTGCGGGGGGCGCTAGTGGTGGAAGTGGGGACAGGTTGCCCGGATTGCCCCTATGGTTTTGATTTAGAGCATGCCCATTTCAGCATTCACTTGCTTGCTCAGTCACTCCTGGCGAGTTGTGCACAGGTCGACCAAACCATTTACAACATTATTCTCTATAACACGCAGGGTTTGGAACCTAGTGAGGTGAGTACTTTCGAAGATCTGTGGCGCTTCACCTTAGTGAATTACAATGCCGGGCCGGGATGCCTGGCGGATGCGATCTATCGGGCCTGGATGCCTGGTAATCAACTTACTTGGAATGAGGTGGCTGCCTCTTTATCCGGTGGCTGTCGTGGAGCAATTCAATATGTCGAACAAGTCACCCGCGAATAGCGGTTTCGACAGATTTGGGAGAAATTTATTTTGCGCACAAATTTGACAGTATAATAAATATTTTATACAATAACCGAGAGCCAAGAAATAAGTGGTTTATGTTTGTATGATATCCACTAAGCTTGATTGCAAACTGCATATTTGTTCGCCTCTCCCAAAGGAAGAGGTGCCGAGTTTGTCCTGGTTCTGGAGTAGGGGGTGAGAAGAATGAAATCATCTCCCATACCGCGTACGAAGCAAGTCATCCTGGTTTTTATGATGCTACTGGGCATAAACTGGGGCGTATATGCTGCCGAAGACCCAACACCGACGCCCGAAATTGAATACTTCAAAGTTACTGAACATATTCTTGAAGATGGGACGGTTCTTGAAGAAATTATCATCGGTGGTCCGCCAGAGCCGCCGGTTGGGTATGCGCCTGGAGGGGCTGAATTACCCGAGTCTGGCCAAGACAGCAGTTTGAATACGTTGAAGGTTGTGCCGTTCGATTTGGTCAAGGATCAATTGCCGGTAACAATCCCAGTTATCGCCCGTAGTGCTATCCTGGTAGACAATTCGAGTTGTCAATCGAGTCTCCCACTGATGTAATTTACACAAGGGCGTGAAAACTTCACGCCCTTGTGATTTTGACAATAAAAACTAGATCACTGTTTTACCGTCTTTGTAGAATAGCTCTCCATCTACGTGGATTTCACTTTCGGCCATATCACAGAGCATATCCCAGTGAATGCCCGAATCGTTCTTGCTGCCGGTTTCGGGATAACCCGCCCCGACAGCCAGGTGGATAGTGCCGCCGATTTTTTCATCGAAGAGCATATTTTTGGTAAAGCGTTGGATACCATAATTAGTGCCGATACCCCATTCTCCCAGGTAGCGCGCCCCTGCATCGGTATCGAGCATCTTTGTGAGAAGCGCTTGCCCCTTGCTGGCCTTCTCTTTGACGACTTTGCCATTTTCGAACCAAAGTTCAATGTCTTCAACTTCCTGACCGCCGTAGATAGCCGGGTAAGAGAAGCGGATCCAGCCATTGGCGGATTCTTCAACCGGCCCGGTGAAAATCTCACCATCGGGGAAGTTGTATTTACCATCAGCAGGTTCGAATGCGCGCCCCTTGATGGAGAAACTTAAATCTGCGTTACTGCTTTTAATCTCCACGCGCTCGCGTCCTGCCAGCCAATCGATCAATGTCTGTTGCCGCCGACCCTCCTCTTTCCAAAAAGATACCGGATCGTCCAGGTGCAGCATCCCCGCATTGTAGACGAAGTCCTCATACTCACTCAGGCTCATATCGGCCTCTTGTGCCATCGCGTGCGTGGGGTAGACAGTCAGCGACCACTTGAGTTCTTTGCGGGCGGCCCGTTCCAGGAAAATTTTACTGACCTCGGCGCTGGCTTTGCTGAAAGCGGCTTGTTTAGATGGATCCACACCGCTTAATTCGCGGGTGTTGTGTTCCGCCTCGATGTACAAGCTGGCGTCGAATGTCTCCGCGATCAGACGCCGAATGGGTGAAACATACGCCAATTGAGAATCGCTGGCGTGCTTGAAGAAGGTTTCTGCCGTACCGGGCAGCCCTACTTGCAAAGTCACATACGCGCCAGCAAGGATGGCTTCTTTATACACTTCCAGGCTGAGTTCTTCAGACAGCGGGCTGGTTCGCAGGACAAATTGCTCGCCCGGTTGCAAATTGAGGGAATATTGAACAAGTACTTTAGCTAATTTTGAGACTCGAGGATCAGGCATGGTGAACTCCTTGTAGAATTCCGTTTGCTCTTTGTTATTATACAATGCAGACGGTAGTTTTGTTCACCCGCGAAGCGGAAAAGCGATACAAAGCACTCCTTGAGTGCTGCGCACGGCCTTCTTAAAGTCACGCTGGGGCAGGGTTTTACCTCAGAGCGTGCAGAGTGCGCGGAGTTTGCTATGTTTTTCTCTGCGTTCTTCGCACCCTCTGCGGTTAAATGAGCTTTCTGTTTTGACTTTAAGAGATACTGTTGGCAAACTAACCAAATAAAAGCAGGCGAAAACCCAA
>CAYFMI010000149.1:0-4005 GCA_964344175.1 uncultured Anaerolineales bacterium | reverse complement strand
TTGGCTAGTATTTACCGCATCTTTATTCGACAAGACTTTTTGCACCTTTATTACAATGGGGATTTGTTATCATATTCTGAACCAGCCGTATTAGAGTCCGTGCCTCATTATGATACTGATAGCCCGGTGATAACAAAATGGCATAAGACGATAGATTTTGATTTCGGCGAAGGGTTAAGTGCAAGCGGATTTGCCGCGATAAGGGAAACGGGTAGTACTTCTGATGCGGGATTTGCTCTTTTTAGGCGCAATCGTTTGATTCAGGGCAGCGGCGATGATACGTATCGTCCAAGAACTATATTTGGGGCTTCTAATAGTTTTAGATACCAGCGTGTTTTTGGTGAATTGCACTTGAGCGGTTTTCAAGTGAGCCACACTAAAGATGGTTTTTAGTGGGACGAAAATGAAGAAGCCTTTCTGGAGATATTGAAAGAGCACCTCGATGAAGAACCAATTCCTATACTTCGTCAGGCTGAAGCCTATAGAACAAGGCAGAAAACAAGAGATCTGAGATCGGGAGCCGAAACTTCTACAATACATACAGCAGATTCGATCCGCACAAATATTCCTCCTGTAATCGAACGGCAACTTACCGATGATCTGTCTGAGGTGAACCCGCCTTGTGTTTTGCTCCCCGATGAATCTCCTGTCGCAAGCAAAACAATACGGGTAGAAATTTTTGACGATGTTTGGGAGATTGCTCTTGAACTGTCAAATGATCCTTCTGTTGGTGATTGGGTTAGTTTCAGTGAAGAAAAAAGAATTGGGGATGTTAGAAAAGTAGCCATTCGAGTATCTTTAGCACACCCATTTATGATTCAATTTAGTGGTGCTGAAACTACCCAAATAGAACCCCTTCAACGGATTGCGGTGGCAATAGTATTAGCTGAAATTACCGCTCGCGAAAGTGGGGTGCGCGGCGCAAACACTTTTCGGCGAAATATTAATGAGATATTACGTGATGCTCTATCAAAGATATAAGTGGGAATAAGTTATGACGAATAATCGTTCATCTGAATTGATAGAAATTATGAAATCACAGGAACAAGAAAGGGTTGATTTCTGGCAGCCGATTGTGGGGGGTGAAACGCTAGAGTTGCTTGGTCAGTATATGATTCCGGAACTAGAAAAGAATCAAGTTCGCGATGAAGCAGTGTCTATCTTATCGAAATGTGTCTCTCCGCATGAGGCGCATGAAACTACAACCGGCTTAGTCGTAGGATATGTACAAAGTGGAAAAACGATGTCATTTACCACTGTCACAGCATTAGCTAGAGACAATGGGTATCAAATGGTTATTATTATCACAGGCACTTCAATTCCCTTGCTTAATCAATCAACAGAAAGGTTAAAAAGCGATTTAAGGCTTCTTACGCGACGAGATAGAAAATGGCAGCACTTTGAAAGTAGGGCACTCAAAAGAAGTGACTATGGCAATATTAGAAATACTTTAGCGGATTGGAACGATCCTCTCGTACCCCAATCAGAGAAAAAAACAGTACTTATTACTGTAATGAAACACCATGGACATTTGCACAAGGTATCACGAATGTTGGCAGAATTAGGAAATCTGCAAGGTGTTCCCGTATTAATTATTGATGATGAAGCAGATCAAGCGAGCCTTAATACAAAAGTGAATAATGGGGAAGTTAGTACGACTTATCAACGAATATTAACATTGAGACATCACTTACCACACCACTCATTTTTGCAGTATACAGCAACTCCGCAAGCACCGCTGCTTATCAACCTTATTGATGTTTTGTCTCCTCGTTTTGCGGAAGTGCTAACGCCTGGAGCGGATTATGTGGGTGGCAAAGAATTTTTTCTAGAGTCGCCCAATTTGATATTGACAATCCCCGATCGAGAAATCCCAACTAAGAATTCTCAATTTGATGCACCGCCTAAGAGTTTATTGTACGCTTTGCGCCTTTTTTTCTTAGGAGTCGTTGCTGGTTTGGTGTTAGAAAACGGCGAAGGTAATCGTTCTATGATGGTTCATCCATCGAGGCGAACAGTGGGTCATAGTGAATATTTCCGGTGGATTGAGAGAATTAGAAAGAGATGGCAGGATACATTGAGTTTGGATCAGGACAATATTTATAGGAAAGAACTATTGGAAGACTTTGAAGTCGCGTATCAGAGCCTAAAAACAACTGTTAGTGATTTACCGCCGTTTAATGATGTGTGTGAGCGATTGTTATATGCCATCCGAAGTACAAATTTGGAAGAGATAAATGCTGCACGCGGACGAACCCCTACCGTGAATTGGAGAAATTCGTATGCACATATTTTAGTAGGTGGTCAAGCAATGGATCGGGGCTTTACGGTCGAAGGATTAACAGTTACATATATGCCCAGAGGAGGAGGGGTTGGTAATGCTGATACTATTCAGCAACGCGCCAGATTCTTGGGATATAAAAAATCTTATCAGAACTATTGTCGAATTTTTCTTGAGAACCAAGTTAGGGATGCATATCGGCACTATGTCGCACATGAAGAAGATATACGAGACAGGTTAATTGAGCACAATTCAACTGGTCAGCCTTTGACTGATTGGAAACGTGCTTTCTTTTTAAATATACGATTGAAACCAACTCGGAAAAATGTTCTCGATCTTGACTATATGCGCGGAAGTTTCGAAAATCAATGGTATGCGCCTAGAGCGCCACATGATTCGCTCGAAGCAGCACGTCAGAATAATCACCTCATATATGGAGATTTTCTTAACTCATTGCCCCTTATTGTTGATGAGAGATATTTAGGACAAGGACATCAGACTCTCACGTCGTTTTCGCTAGATACTGCTTACAGTCAGTTGCTTGTCCCATTTCGGGTAACACGATCGGTCGATTCGCAAAGATATACTGGATTACTGCTTCAATTAAAAGCGCATTTGGAGTCCTGTCCTGATTCATCTTGTGTTCTGTATCTTATGAGTGGCGGCAGTCCTCGCAGAAGGAAAGCAAATGAAAAGAAAGATGAGATAAAACAATTATTTCAGGGTAGGAGTCCTAAAGTTGGGAAGATAGTCTATCCTGGTGATCGAGAGATAAAAGAACCTCACCAAATAACCATACAGATTCACAACTTGACAATAGAAAGTCAGGGCAATGTGTATGAAAACATTCCTGCTATCGCTGTCTGGGTTCCAAGAAATCTGTCGAGAGACTGGCTAGTACAATAGTGTAAGGATTGAATTAATGCTAGACCTAGTAGAACTATTCGCATCTTTAGAGATTCCATTTCAGGAAGATACTGATGGGAATCGTTTTTCAGCAGCAGCAATAGCCAAGGGAAAACAACATAGATTGGGCAAAGATATTCAGGGCAGACCCGTAATACTTTTTTCGGCAACTACTGCCTCAAATAGAAGATTTCCGCCGCCTCCGATCGTATTAGAGCATATAACGATTTTGCACGATATAGATTGCCAAATTATTGGCCTTGAAGGGAAGACGGATCAAGGAAAATTTACTTTAGTTCGTTGCACAAGTGATGATACTGTTTTGCATACATATTTCTTGCGCATGGCTAGTAGTATTGTTTCATCGTTTACAGAGAAACCTTTGCAAAAAGACATATCAATCGCGATTGCCCAACTGGTTGAGTTATTTCGCGCAATGTCTAAGCCTTCTCGCAAATCAATTCAGGGCCTTTGGGCTGAGTTGTTTCTCATTTCTCAAGCAAAGATACCTAATATCCTTGTTCGGGCTTGGCATAGTGAACCTGAAGACCGCTATGATTTTTGTTTTCTTGATACACGTCTTGAGGTAAAGAGTGTATCTACCCGAAAACGTCAGCACCATTTTTCATTCGAGCAATTGCATCCACCAACTGGGATCGATGTGTTAGTGGCCTCTTTGTTTGTTGAAAGAAATCAAGCTGGTATGTCCATTGAAGACTTGTCTAAGAATATTCGTCATCGTTTAGGGAAAGATATTGAATTAGTATTACATTTCGATCAGGTAATTAGCTTCTCTTTGGGTGAGAGTTGGAAAGTTG
>CAYFMI010000148.1:0-4048 GCA_964344175.1 uncultured Anaerolineales bacterium | reverse complement strand
TGATGCCGTGTGTTATTCAACTTGAAAGGTTCCGTTTGGATAAAGTCTAGCTTAGAACTTATCCGAGAATCGCGTCGTTGTTAGTCGCCTGGCTGAGCAGCCAGGCGCAGCAACTTTTGGCTGAGTTCACGCCACTGCACCTTAGAGACCCCCAGCTTCTGGCGGATTTTGTCCTGATCCATTCCGGCCTGCCAGTCCACCAGGGCGCACGTCCAGCGGCACATGCTGAACGACAGGTGTTTCTCCAGGCCCGCTTCATTACTTAGATCTTCGAGCAAATATTCCAGGCGGCGCTGCGACCAGGGGAAAAGCTGATCGTTCAGGCGGTATTGGGCGGCATAGTCATGATAAGCCTGCACCCAATCGGTAGGCAGGTCGATCTTGCGCTCCTTATAACGGTGTTTGGGAGCAGCATAGCGCACAAAAAGCTGCGGGCCGTTGGGGGCGTCTAAATGGATGTGATTGGGGCTGAGACTCAGGCATTCGCTCTTTTTGATCCCCGTGGAAAGCAGCAGCCGCAGCAAGACATAATAACGCGGGTCGGGTTTTTCGGCGGCGTGCCGGAACCGCAGGGCGGCATCGATAACGAGATCGATCTCGGCGAAGGTCAGCACTTCAGGCAGCGGGCTGCGTACCGATTTTTGAACGACTTTCTCGGCAGGATCTACCAAAACAACCCCGGCCCCGTGCAGCCAGCGGAAGAAGGCCTTGATTGAGGTGATGCGGCGTGCCAGCGTCTTGGGGCTGCATGGCACGCCGCGCTCATGCAGCATCCACTCTAAAAAGTTGTTCAGGTCGCTGGTGGTGATTGAGCCGATGGTGCGATCGGGGGGCAGGTAGGTGGTCAATAATTCCATATCGCCGATGAAGGCCTTGAGGGTGTGCGGCGAATTCCCCTGATCGTTCAAATAGATTTCCCAGCCGTTGATCGCTGGAACAAGTGTTGTTTGGGCGGTAATGTGGGCGGTATTTTTCTCGCTCATCTAAAAATCTCCTTTCGAGATTTCGCATAGACAGTGAAATTGCGTATAGTTTAGCTGAGAAGCGCGCCAAAGTCAATGCCAATTTTTCGATGGGGCAGGGCTTTCTTAAAGTCGAAACGAAAAGCGCTTTTACCGCTGAGAGCGCAAAGAACGCAGAGAAAAATTTAAAAAACTCAGCGAACCCGGCGTTCTCTGCGGTAAATTTCTGGTATAGCACAAATTTAAGAAAGCCGTGTTCGATGGGGCTGAAACTTCGCTGTGGTAAGATGAGGCCATATATTTGTATGCGTGCAAAGGAGTGGTCGAATATGGGTATAATCTGGTTGTGGATGCAGGCGGCGCGCCGTTGTCTTCGCGGGGTGTGCCGCTTCAGGGCGGTGAGCAACTAATCCACATCGAGGAGTATCAGAAGGATTACAACGCGCGCGAGTATGCTCAGATTTTTGCGATCGTGGCCCCAATTTGAGATATGCTCTTGTATCATTTCGAAGAAACCAGCCGAGATGAATGGCTGGATGTCGCCGCAGTTCGGTTTGCTTTTGAAGACTTTGGTAGGTTGAAAATTTTCGAAGTGGGACTATACTAGAAAGCAGTCAATCAATATCTAATAGGAAGTGCAATGTCAGCAAATATTCCCATAATTCTTGTGCGCGGCGGGGGCGACCTGGCCAGCGGGGTCGTGCTGCGTTTACAGCGCGCCGGCTTGAAGGTACTCATTACCGAATTGCCCCGCCCGTTAATGGTGCGTCGTTTGGTTTCTTTTGCCGAGGCGGTCTACCGCGGCGAGTTCTCTGTGGAAGGTGTCTGCGCCCGCCGTGTCGAAAAAGCCGCCGATGTCACCCGGTCTTTACTCGTCGGGGAGATCCCGGTATTGGTAGACCCGGATGGTGAGATCTTTGTGCGAGCGCAGTTTAATCTGCGGGCGGTCGTCGATGCCCGGATGCTAAAAAGGCCTCCGGAGATGCATATGCCCTCCGGTCAGCCCTGGAGGGAGGCGGCTCCCTTGCTGATCGGCCTGGGGCCGGGCTTCGTAGCCGGCGAGAATTGCCATGCCGTCATCGAGACCAACCGCGGCCATTATCTTGGCCGGGTTATCTGGCAGGGAGCGCCGCAGGAAGATACCGGTGTGCCGGGCAAAGTGGTTCATTTCAGCGCTGAGCGTGTCTTGCGCGCTCCGGTTGGGGGAACCTTACTGGCGCACGGGGCTTTGGGTGAAATCATTCGGCAAGGGGAAGTGATTGCCGATGTGGACGGTGTGTCGATCGTTGCGCCCTTCGATGGCGTGCTGCGCGGTCTGCTCCACGATGGTCTCCGTGTTCATCAGGGGATGAAGGTTGGTGACCTCGACCCGCGCCTCGACCCCCGTTATGCATCTCTGGTATCTGAGAAATCGCTGGCGATTGGCGGCGGGGTACTCGAAGCCTTGCTCACCCGCTCCGAAGTGCGGGCTACGCTATGGCCCTGAAAGAGGCCTTGCGATTGGGGGATTGCCCCCGTCTGGCCTTCGTGGGGGCCGGGGGAAAGACGACAGCCTTGTTCCAATTGGCGCGGCAGTTGCCGCCGCCAGTGGTGGTTAGTGCGACAACGCACCTGGCCCTGGAGCAATGTTGCCTTGCCGATGAGCACATTGCCCTGACCGGTATCGACGATGCCGGTGCGCGAGATGACTTGCCACACTCCGGGGTGATATTGTTCACCGGGCCAGCGGAGGGGCAGCGCACCGGCGGGCTTTCATTAGAGATGATGGATTGGCTGGCGCAGTTTTGCACCGAACGCGCTCTGCCGTTGTTGATCGAGGCCGATGGCTCGCGCCAGCGCCCGCTCAAAGCGCCCGCAGAATATGAACCCCCTATTCCCGCGTTTGTGGAGATGGTCGTCGTAGTGGCCGGGCTTTCGGGTTTGGGGCAGCCGCTGACAGAGGCGTATGTCCATCGTCCGGCGCGCTTTGCCACTTTGGCTGATTTGACATTGGATGAGACAATAACGCCCGGAGCGCTGGCGCGGGTATTACTGCACCCTGAGGGCGGCCTTAAGCATATTCCTGTCGGAGCGCGGCGGGTGGCGCTGCTCAACCAGGCTGATACACCCGAACAACAGAGTCTTGCCCAGGGGCTGGCCAGGCGTTTGTTGCCGGTCTATGATGCCGTTATCAGCGCGGCCCTGGCCCCCCAGGGTGCTGCGGTCTCCCCCGCTATTCAGGCCGTTTACGAACCCGTGGCTGGCGTTATCCTGGCTGCCGGAGCGGCGCGGCGCTTTGGTGTGCCGAAACTCTTGTTGCCCTGGCGCGGTCATCCGCTAATCTGGCATGTTGCTCGGCAGGCCCTCGATGCCGGGTTAGCCCCCGTGGTTGTGGTGGCCGGGGATGAGATGGATGCGTTGCAGCAGGCTCTGATGGACTTGCCGGTGGCAGTTGTGCATAACCCCAATTGGGCGGCGGGCCAGAGCCGCTCGGTGCAGGCCGGGTTGGGGGCTGTGCCCGCCTCAAGCGGCGCGGCAGTTTTCTTGCTGGCGGACCAGCCCCAGGTCCCCGCGGCGCTCATCCGCTCTTTGAGAGAGACTCACGCGCGGCAGCGCGCTCCAATTGTTGCTCCGCTGGTGGATGGTCAGCGCGGCAATCCGGCGCTGTTTGATCGGGAGACCTTCGGAGCATTTCGACACTTATCCGGTGATGCCGGGGCGCGGTCTCTGTTCGCCAAATTCCCGGTGACCTGGGTTCCCTGGCACGACACCGCGCCGCTGGTGGATATTGATACGCCGGATGACTACCAAAAATTTTTGGAGACTTACTAACCTGAGTATTGGATAAGAATATTATCCATCCCTGACGTTTCTAAATCTCCAGTATGGATGTTAGGACTGATTGCCCCTTGCCAGCGTAATCTTCTTATGCTATTTTCGGGTACAATAATGTAGGTTGTAAGGAGTATCTGGAAAATGGCCGATGGTATAAAGAAAATTGTTGTCGTTGAGGATGAACCCGATACCGTGGAAATGTTCTCCGAGATGATGCGGTTAAGTGGTTTTACGGTATTGAAATCTTATGGCGGCAGTGACGCCCTGGAGCT
>CAYFMI010000147.1:0-4112 GCA_964344175.1 uncultured Anaerolineales bacterium | reverse complement strand
ACACCGACCTGGAATGGTACGGCGACGAGATCGAGAAGGGCATTGCGGCGTTGGTTGCTGAAGCCACCAGCGTGCGCTTCGACGGCTCGGACCTGATGCCGGGTGAAGTTGGCGCCGGTTCCTTCTGGAAGGGCATGACTGATTACTTCGCTGGCGTTGCCGATATGGACACTGTCCTGGCTGAGATCGACGCCTCCTGGCCCGGTATGGAAGGCGAGATGCCTGCTGAAGAAGAAGCCATGGAAGGTCCTCCTGACCTGACCGGCGAGACCATCACGCTGTACCACTTCGGTGATCTCTCCGGCCCGTACGCGGCTATCACGGCGCCGTTGGTTCATGGTGCCGAGGATGCCATCGCAGCAGTTAATGAAGCAGGTGGCATTTATGGTGCGCAACTTGCCATCGAGTTCGCCGATACGGGCGGCAGCATCGATGAGGCTGTGGCCGCTTATGACCGTTTCACCGGCGATGGCGACCCCCTGGTCATGATCACCTACGGCTCCGGCGAAGTTGAGGCTCTGGCCTCGCGCTTTGCCGAAGACCAGATCATCAACATCACCGCCGGTCTGAGCGCCAAAGGTTTCTATGTCGACTCTGGTTACACCTTCGGCTTAGGCCCCATTTATCCCGACCAGTTTGGTCTGGTGATGGGCTTCCTGGCGGAGAACTGGGCGACCTACAAACCGGCTGACGCCGAAGACACCATCAAGCTGGCTTACCTCAGTTGGCCGACCGCTTTTGGTCAGGGCGCACTGACGGTTGAGACACGCGCTTTTATGGAAGCCAATGGCATTGAGCTGGTTCACGAAGAAACCTACGACGTCGCTCCCACTGCCGATACCACTACTGCGATCCTCAATGCTCAGGCTGCGGGTGCTAACGTCATCTGGACAAACAGCCTGGCCTTCGGCCCGGCCGCGTTGCTGAACGACCTCAACAGCCTCGGCTTGCGCGATCAGTTCGTGGTGGCCTCCTGCAACTGGGCCATGGATCTGGCGCTGTACGCCTTCCTGGCGGATCCCGCCTATGGTGTTGGCCTGATTGCCCCCACGCCTTACCTGTGGTGGACCGATGCAGACAATACCGGTATCCAGTATGCTGAGCAGCTTTTCGCGGCTAATGAGCGTTCTGCAGCCGAACACAATGTTGGCTATCTCTTGCTGGTGGCTGGTGTTGATCTGGCCGTCGAGGCCATTACCCAGGCGATTGATACCGTTGGGTATGAAAACCTGACCGGCCAGGCCGTGCATGATGCTCTGGTTGCGATGGGGTCCTACGAAGCGCTGGATGGCGTCTTCCGCTCTGACTACTCGGGCGACAGCCGCTCACCCCATGTGGCCCAAATCCGCATGATTCAGGGCGGGCCGGACGCCTTCGTCGTCCTGCAAGATTGGACCGAAACCCCCGATCTGCGTCCGACTGAGTAAGACACTTTAGTCTACCCCCTCCCCAACCCCTCCCCCGATTTCGGGGGAGGGGCAAGGGGTGGGGGTCCTAAAAATCTTATGCTCCGATTAAACAATATCGAAGTTATCTATAGCAACGTCGTTCTCGTCTTGCGCGGGGTTTCGCTCGAAGTGCCCGATGGCAAAATCGTCGCCGTTTTAGGCGCTAATGGGGCCGGAAAAACCACTACCCTGAAAGCCATCTCCGGATTGCTGCTTTCACAAGAGGGCGATGTAACCCGCGGCAGTATCGAGTTCAACGATCAGCGCATCGATCATAAATCCGCTGAAGATATTGTCCAGCTTGGCATTATCCAGGTGTTGGATGGACGGCGCCTTTTTAAGCACTTATCCGTTGAGGAAAACCTGGTCATCGGCGCGGTGGCACGCAACCATTCACGAAAAATGATCGATGAAGACCTCGAACAGGTCTACAATTATTTCCCGCGTTTAAAAGACCTCCGCAAAAAAGTCAGCGGTTACCTTTCGGGCGGGGAACAGCAGATGCTGGTCATCGGCCGCGGCCTGATGGCGCGCCCAAAGCTGATGATGCTCGACGAACCTTCCATTGGCCTGGCCCCGCTCCTGGTGCAGGATATTTTCCAGGTCATCCGCCGCATCAACCGCGAGTCGGGCATTCCCATTCTGCTTGTTGAGCAGAATGCCAATATTGCCCTCGAAGTTGCCGATTACGCCTATGTCATGGAGACCGGGCGTATTGTTCTCGATGGCCCCGCCGATCAACTGGCTGAAAACGAAGATATCAAAGAATTTTATTTAGGATTGACTCAGCTGGGGGAGCGGAAAAGTTACCGCGAAGTCAAGCACTACAAGCGCCGCAAGCGCTGGCTGGGGTAGTTTTTCAACCGCATGGGAGGGATGATGACTTTCAATACAAACACCATTTATGATGTGCTGGTAAAGAATGTGCAGCAATCTGCCGATGCCCCGGCGGTGATCGGCGCAGATACTTCGTTTTCACACGCCGAATTCCTGGCGCGGGTAGACCAACTCGCTGCCGGGCTTGAAGCTGGCGGCGTTTCCAAAGGCGATCGAGTTTGCATCCTGGCGCAGAATTCCGTTGAATATCTTGAGATTTATGGCGCGTGCGCCAAAACCGGCGCAATTGCGTACCCGATCAACTGGCGCTTGTCGCCCGATGAAGTCAGAGCTGTGCTGGAATTGGCCGACCCAAAAATGATCGTTGTGGAGATGGGGCATCTGCCGCAGTTGCAGGGGAGCGACCTGACTCGCTTTGGGGTGCGCGCCCTGATCGGGGAGGGCGCTGCCGAGGGGTTCGTCCCGCTTTCCGACTTCTACCTGCCCGAGGCGGGCGCTCATCCTCAGGCAACCGCGGACGATCCTTTTGCGATCATCTCCACGGCTGCCGTGGCCGGTTTGCCGCGCGGCGCGGTGCTGACTCATGCCAATCTGATTGCGGCCAGTGAGCAATTAATTGCCGCATTTGGCCTGGGCATCCAAGACCGCCATCTGGCGGCTTTGCCGTTATTTCATATCACCGGTTTGGGGCTGTCGCTGGCAGTGGCTCAGGCCGGGGGCGCCAATGTGGTCATGGAGAGATTCGACCCTGCCCAGGCCGCCCAAATGATTGACGCCCATCACGTCACCATTCTGGCCGATTTCCCACCCATCTTACAAATGCTGCTGGATGCCCGTCAGGCGGTTGGGGCCGGTTATGCCAGTTTGAAACACGTCGCCGGGCTGGATGCCCCGGATACCATTCAGCGCCTGTATCAAGAAACCAAAGCCCGTTTCTGGACGGGGTTTGGTCAGTCGGAAACCAGCGGCCTGGTCACGCTGACTCCTGTCGATGCCAAACCCGGCGCGGCAGGCAAGCCCCTCCCGGCCATGCAGGTGCGCTGTGTGGATGAGGATGGCGAAGATGTTCCTGTTGGGCAGTCGGGCGAGATTGTCGTGCAAGGGCCGTTGGTTTTTTCAGGGTATTGGCGCGACGCCGATGCCACGCAATTTGCGGCCCGCTACGGCTGGCATCACACCGGCGATGTCGGCAAATTCGACGATGAGGGATATTTGTATTACGTTGGGCGCAAGCCGGAAAAAGAATTGATTAAGTCGGGCGGCGAAAATATCTACCCCGCCGAAGTTGAGCATGTCATTGCTCAAATGCCCGAAGTGGCGGCGGTCTGTGTTGTCGGGGTGCCGGATGAGAAATGGGGTGAAGCGGTCAAAGCGGTGGTGGAATTACGCCCCGGCGCGGGCCTGACCGCCGGGCAGGTGAGCGAATTTGTGGCTGAGAAGATTGCTTCCTATAAGAAGCCGCAATGGGTTGTCTTCGTCCCTGCGCTGCCCCGCACAGCGAACGGCGAGATTGACCGCGAGGCCGTCAAGGCTCTGTAAATGCCCACATGCAAGCCGCGCAAAAAAAGACCGGATCTTTTCTCCGGTCTTTTTTTGCGCCTAATTTCGCTTGAGCCAGCCCACAAGGGAGAAGCGGCGCTCCGCTTTGGGCGGCGGTTCCGCCTTGGGGACGATTTTCACCACCGCGGCAGCCCAGGTCAATCCCGCGCCAAAAGCCACAAAGGCCAGCGTATCCCCAATTTTGGCGCGCCCCTCTTCCAGCGCTTCGCACAAAGCAATCGGCACCGAGGCCGCCGACGTGTTGCCGTATTTTTGGATGTTCATGTA
>CAYFMI010000146.1:0-4317 GCA_964344175.1 uncultured Anaerolineales bacterium | reverse complement strand
TACCCTTGACCTACTTTTTCGTCACCATTTTACAGAAAGAAGTTTACACTAACAACAGAACTGACCCCAACAGGAGTATGCCAACTTGGTTCAAAACACAAAAGTAGAATCGCACAGAAACTGGAAAGCCCCTTTCTTCACGATTTGGACAGGTCAGGCTTTTTCATTACTCGGCAGCCAACTTGTGCAATTCGCATTGATCTGGTACCTGACAGAAGAAACCGGGTCGGCCACTGTTTTAGCAACCGTCACCATGATGGCCCTCTTACCGGGCGTCTTTCTATCCCCATTCATCGGGCCGCTGGTCGACCGCTGGAACCGCCGCCTGATCTTGATTGTGGCCGACTCTTTTATTACCCTCCTGGCGCTGGCGCTGGTAGGATTGTTCGCTTTCGATCTGTTGGAAGTCTGGCATATCTATGTGCTGATGTTCCTGAGGGCCATTGGCGATAACTTCCACCGCCCGGCGATGACGGCATCCACATCCCTGATGGTTCCCAAAGAACACCTGACGCGCATTCAGGGCGTCAACCAGACCCTCAATGGCGGGCTGAATATTATCTCGGCTCCTCTGGGTGCACTATTACTAGAATATCTCCCTATGCAAGGCATTGTTGCAATAGATGTCATCACCGCCCTCTTTGCGATCCTGCCGCTTTTCTTCGTCCATATTCCTCAACCTGAACGTGATGCTGCGGAAGACGGCTCTCCAACGACCTTTTTCCACGACCTGGCGGCGGGTTTCCACTATGTACTGACATGGCCTGGGCTGCTGATTATTCTCATCATGGCAACGATGATTAACTTCCTGCTTGCTCCGGCAACTTCGCTGCTGCCGCTGTTAGTCAAGAATCATTTCAGCGGAGGCGCGATACAGCTTGGCTGGCTTAATTCGATCTTTGGCGTGGGCGTAATTGTAGGCGGCATAATTCTGGGGGTGTGGGGCGGATTTAAACGCCGCATCGTCACCGCCATGGCCGGGCTGATTGGCATTGGCGCAGGGACACTGCTATTGGGGCTGGCTCCTGGCTCGGTATTTTCACTGGCGCTGGTAGCGATGGCAATTACCGGAGTCATGATCCCGATTGCCAATGGTTCCATTGGTGGGATTCTGCAAGCATCGGTGGACCCCAAAATGCAAGGGCGCGTCTTCTCCCTGACCGGCAGCGCAGCAACGGCCATGATGCCTCTCGGCCTTGCATTGGCCGGGCCGCTCTCGGATGCGTTCGGAATTCAGATCTGGTTTGCAATCGGCGGGGTGGTCACCGCCCTGATGGGGATCAGCGGCTTCTTCATCCCGGCCTTGATGCAGATCGAAAACAAGAACACAGACAGCGCCAATTGACAGCTTTCTTACCTGTTTGGTAAACTTTCAGCCTCACATAGCACAATTTCAAAAGCAGGTGTGCATAGGGATATTAACCGGAGCACACCTGTTTTTTCAACCCGACCTGAGTTCGGAGGCTCTTGATGGCCGAAAAAGATTTCATATCCGCCTTGACGGCATCCTCTACCCCCCTGTTAGCTGATGGCGCCATGGGCACCATGCTGCATGGCCGAGGGATTCGCTTTGAGCAATGCTTCGACGCGCTCAATCTTTCACACCCGGCAATAGTCGGCGATATCCATCGGGCCTATATTGAGGCCGGAGCGCAAATTATCTACACCAATACGTTTGGCGCGAACCGCTACAAACTACACGAACACGGTTTAGAAGATCGCGTGACCGAGATCAACCGCGCCGGCGTTGAGATCGCCCGCAAGGTTGTGGCGGGGTCCTTTCAAAATGTACTGGTGGCGGGCGATATTGGCCCGTTGGGCGTGCGCCTGGCTCCCTATGGACGTGTGCAACCCGAACAAGCGCGAGGAGCCTTTGCCGAACAAATCGCGGCCCTGTGTGCCGCCGGAGCTGACCTGCTGGTTTGCGAAACCTTCAGCGATCTATATGAAATTCGCGAGGCCGTGGCTGCCGCTAAGGAGGTATGCTCGCTGCCTGTTGTTGCCACCATCACCTTTACACGCGACGATCGCACCGTCTTAGGCGATACGCCCGCCAAAGTCGCTCGTGCGCTGCACGATACCGGCGCACAAGTCATCGGGGCGAATTGCTCCGGCGGCCCGGCTCAATTGCGCCGCATTTTAGAAGAGATGCGCCAGGCTGTGCCGGATGCTATTTTTGCCATTAAACCCAACGCCGGATGGCCGGAAAACGTCGGTGGTCGGGTGATGTATTCGGCCAGTCCGGATTATTTTGGCGATTACACGACCGCCTTTGCCGAACTGGGCGTCAAGCTGATTGGCGGTTGCTGCGGGACAACGCCTGAACATATTGCCGCTATGCAATCCAAGATCAAAGTTCTACCCGAGACGTTGACCATTCGCGCGGCTCCTTCGGCAACAACCTCAGCCGCCGACCGGCAATCGACACTGGAGCCAACCCAGCTTTCGCAGCGCTTGAACCGCGGGCAGTTTTCGATGGCCGTAGAAATGGACCCGCCGCGCGGTCTTTCGGCGCATAAGATCATCGCCGGGGCCAGCCTGCTGGCCGAGGCCGGGGCCGATGTCATCAATGTAGCCGACAGCCCCATGGCCCGCATGCGCATGAGTCCTTGGGCGGTGTGTAATCTTATTCAGCGTAATGTGGGTGTGGAGACCACGCTGCACTTCCCTACTCGTGGGCGCAATTTACTCAAATTACAGGGAGATTTGCTGGCCGCGCACGCTCTGGACATTCGCAATGTCTTTGTGGTGATGGGCGACCCGACTTCGATTGGCGATTACCCGGATGCGATGGATGACTTCGATCTGGCGCCCTCGGGGCTGATCAAACTTATTCAACAGGGATTCAACGCCGGGGTAGATCATGCTGGTTCCGACATTGGGCAGCCGACCGCCTTCTTTGTGGGGTGCGCGCTCAATTTGCTGCCATCCAACCCCGATCGAGAGATCAAAGTGCTGCGGCGCAAAATCACCAATGGGGCCGACTTTGCCCTGACGCAGCCCATCTATCAACCGGAAAAAGCGCTCGCTTTTTTAAAGCGTTATGAGGACGAATTCGGCCCCCTAGAAATTCCCATCTTAGCCGGTATCCTGCCGCTGTATAGCACGCGCCATGCCGCCTTTTTGCACAATGAAGTACCGGGAATCATCATCCCCGAAGAAACGCGGGCACGGATTGAAAACGCCGGAGATAACGCTCCCCAAGCGGGTGTGCAAATTGCCATCGAACACATTCAGGCAATGAAGCCCTGGGCCAATGGCATCTACATCATGCCGCCTTTTGGGCGCTATGACCTGGCAGCAGAGATTATCGAGGCTGTCAAAGAATAAGGTGGCGGTTCTATTTTGTCGCCGAGATCAAGGCGTATACGCCCACGCCTTCTAGAATCATGCCAACGATGATGAAAAAGACACCAACACGGATGGGCGTCCATTCCATCGCCAGAAGATCGAGGGTGAAATCCATGATGCGATCGGCAAATTCAATCCACATGGAGGCAGGCGCAGCGACTTCATCGCCTTGCAGCGTGTTGGCACCGGCTTGCATCGGCACAGTGGCAAATACTGTGATTAGCATGCCGCTCAACAAAAACAGAATTCCTATGATGACCAAGATCCAGCCTAAGAGTATGCGTGGTTTCATGCTCAGTGTTATATCAGAAAGGGAGATAGGTTTCAAGCTATTCGTTTCAAAGCGGCAGGGCTTTTTAAAGTCAGCGGCGCGAATTTGCAGGTTGATGACAAATTAAGGTAAAATACCCCCATACGCTCTACCTATTCTCTTATCCTGGAGGAAAAGTCATGACTTATATTATTACTAGCCTTTGCCTGCGCGATGGCGGTTGCATCGAGGTGTGCCCGGTTGAGTGCATTGTCCCCGGCCAGCCCGTGGAAGAATGGCCCTGGATGTATATTGACCCAGAGACCTGCATCGACTGCGGCGCTTGCGTCCCCGAATGCCCCTACGAAGCCATCTTCCCCGAAGATGAGGTCCCTGCGGCTTACGAAGCCAAAGGCGGCGAATATATCAGCAAGGTTGGCTTGAGCGGCCACTACGAGAACACCGACCACCACGGTGAGACGGTTGTCCTTGAAACCACCCGTCAACTCGAGGCCGGTGAAGAGGTTGACCTGACTGAAGATATTCAGCCCAACTACGATTTCTTCGAAAGCGGGCCGGGTTACGACGCATAAAACAAACCATTTACATAAATCAAAAAAGAGACTACCGAAAACCGGTAGTCTCTTTTTTGATTGGTTGCTTAAATAACTCAAGTTGCCACCTGCAAGCACATAAAGCTGTAGGCGAGTAAAAAT
>CAYFMI010000145.1:0-4362 GCA_964344175.1 uncultured Anaerolineales bacterium | reverse complement strand
CCGGCGTTCTCTGCGGTAAATTTCTGGTATAGCACAAATTTAAGAAAGCCGTGAGCTTTCCTAACACCAGAAAAACGAAACTATTCATCCTTGAACACCGTCGCTCCTGAATCAAAAAAAACCCCGCTATACGGAGGTTTTTCTGAGTGGGCAGAACAGGACTCGAACCTGCGACCTCTTCTTTGTAAGAGAAGCGCTCTAACCAGCTGAGCTATCCGCCCGGAGTGGGGAGCATTATACCTCAAAAAAGTAGATCCGCGCAATCTTTTTGATGCCTCAAGAGGATGCGCTCTTTTCGCACGCGGTAAATCCCTGCCCCGGCGTGACATTAAGAAAGTCGTGACAGACAGGCTCTCTTAAATTGCTTGGATGACCCAACCTGTGATAAACTCTAACATGTAAGATACTACAAGAAATAACTCTCATTTAACAACCTCTTGAAGCAAGGATATTAACACCTGATGCGTATCGTTCGCTATCAATACCACCAACAAACCCCCGGTTTTGGCTGGGTATACGAGAACAAAGTCGGCCCCATTGACGGGAATATTTACGGTGAGTTTCAGCGCGGTGAAGTCAGGCACCCGCTTGAGGAGGTCACCCTGTTAGCACCGGTTATGCCCAGCAAGATCATTTGCGTAGGGCGCAACTACGCTGCCCACGCTAAAGAACACAATGCCGATGTCCCCGAAGTGCCTTTGATCTTCCTGAAGCCGCCGTCTTCCATCATCGCCTCTGGCGAGAGCGTATTATTGCCCCCGCAATCGAAACAAGTTGAGCACGAGGCGGAACTGGCTATCGTGATCGGTAAACGCGGGCGCTGGATCACCGCCGAGGAAGCCACCGACTACATCCTGGGCTACACGGTTGCCAACGATGTCACTGCCCGCGATCTGCAAATGAACGACGGCCAGTGGACGCGCGGCAAGGGTTTCGACACCTTCTGCCCGCTTGGGCCGTGGATCGAAACCGCGTTTGACCCGGCGGATGCTCTGATTACCTGCCATGTCAACGAGGAAATGCGCCAGATGGCCTCGACGCGCGACATGGTCTTCACCGTGAGGCAGCTGGTTGCCTTTGCCTCCTCGGTGATGACGCTAGAGCCTGGCGATCTCATCCTGACCGGAACCCCCGCCGGGGTCAGCCCGCTTTCGAAAGGCGACCGCGTCAAAGTCACCATCGAAGGGATCGGCTCGATCGATAACCCTGTTGCATTAGATAAGCGAAATTAATCCTAATACCCTTATGCCTCTCGATCTTGACATCCGCACCGGAGTAATCACCGCGGTCGCTCTCGCCAGCTTGATCGCATTCATCAGCTTGTTAAGCGGCATCCGCTCGATTGCAGCAGGAAGAAAGAATCCCTATTTCCGCATGCGCCACGAGAAAATGACCCGGGGATGGAAGCAGATCTTTCTCTTTGCTCTCCTGGGCGTTTTGGCATATCTGATCAACGCTTATGCCGAACCGGCCGCGTATGGTTTCTTCCCTCCTTCGGTAACACCCACGTTAACGCCCACGATCAGCCAAACACCAACCATCTCATTAACCCCCACTATCACACTGACGCCTTCAATCACCAATACACCCGAGGTTTCAAATACGCCCACCATCACGCCAACGCCGCACATTCCCCTGGCTATCGAAGCGCAATTCGAAGGCGAACTCACCCCACCCGCCGATGTGATCTTCAGCCGCTTGCAGTTCACCAATCAAGGCATCGACTCACTTTACCGGCCCATTCAACCCAACGAAGTTTTCATCAATCCAGTCGGGGAAATGTTTGCATACTTCACCTATGATGGAATGGCCGATGGCATTCAATGGACGGCCTTATGGTACCGCGATGGAGAATTGGTCAACTTCGAGACCAGCCCCTGGCAGTGGGGCAGTGGTGGGGCAGGATTCTCAGAATGGATACCGGATGCCGATGACTGGTTGCCGGGAGAATATCAGGTGCAGGTTTTCGTGGGTCTCGACTGGATTGTGGTCGGTGATTTCATCGTCGAGGGTGATCCCCCCACGGTGACGCCTACAACCACAGCTACATCTACCATCACCCCGACCCACTTGGCCTCAGCAACCGCCACCACCGGGGCTTCCCCCACGCCATCGCCTGTCCCCCCCACGAAAACGCCGCAGCCAACGGCCACCATCACGCCCAGCTATACCCCCTGGCCCACGGTAACGCCCTCCAAAACCAAAACCCCCGTCCCGACGGTGCCAACTGACACGCCTGTCCCCACCATTACGCGCTGGCCCACGGCGACGCCGTTGACCCCCACAGCCACCATCACACGCTGGCCCACATCCACACCGACCAAGTAACTCATATCCGCAAAAGGCCTCGGATTTCTCCGAGGTCTTCTTGATTCACACTCGCGGGCGAAGATGTTTTTGTGACAACGCTACTGCAATTTCGGCAGCAATGCGGGCATTGTTGAGCAACAACCCTAAATTTGCCTTCAAGCTGGCCTGCCCGGTCAATTCGCTAACGCGGCCTAACAAGAAGGGGGTCACCTGTTGGCCGCGGATTTGCTGACGGGCAGCCTCGGCGAGGGCCTGATCAATAGCGGATGCTACGTCCCCAACAGGCAGTGCGACCTCACTCGGGGGTGGCGCTACCACCAAAAGAGCGCTGTTCAACCCCAACGCCCAATGTGCGTTTGCCATCTCAGCAATCTCTTCCGGCGAATCGGCCCGCACGCTGACCGGCAGTCCACTCGAACGAGAGTAGAACGCCGGAAACTCATCCACAGCATAGCCTACAACCGGGACCCCCAGCGTCTCCAGGTATTCCAGGGTTGCCGGCAAATCCAAAATTGCCTTCGCTCCGGCGCAGACCACAACCACCGGAGAGCGCGCCAACTCTGGCAAATCGGCAGAAATATCAAAGGCTGCCTGACGATGCACACCGCCAATCCCCCCCGTCGCAAAGACTTGAATTCCGGCGGCATGCGCAGCAATCAGCGTGCCGGCAACCGTAGTGCCGCCGCTCTCACGTTTCGCAATAGCTGGCGCAAAATCACGGCGGCTGATCTTGCGCATCTTTTTAGCAGCCACCAGAGACTCAAGCTGGGCTGCATCCAGACCAATATGAATCAATCCATCCAGCACGCCAATTGTCGCCGGGGTTGCACCCTGGCCGCGCACCATTTCTTCCATATCTCGTGCCAGGTTAATATTTTGTGGGTACGGCAACCCATGCGTTACGACGGTTGTCTCTAAAGCAACCAGCGGAGCGTTCAGGTCTCTGGCTTGCGACACTTCGGGCGAAAAACGAAAATATTTTTTACGAAGCAAGATCAACTCCTTTTCGAAACAAAAAGCACCGGGGGATGCCGATGCTTGCGACACTTCCATTCTATCTTAATTTCCAAACTACGGGGGCTATAGTTGGTCGTACAGTTTTTCGAGCGACAAATCGGGCACAACTGCGCCGGGATGACGCAATGTCAGGGAGGCAGCGGCCACACCCAAACGGACAGCGTCATCGAGGGGAATTTCATTGAGCAAGGCGAAGATGACTGCCGCAGAGAGGGCATCCCCTGCCCCGGTAGGATCGGCTACATCCGTGCGAATGGCACGTATGTAGCCGCTGGTTTCAGATGTAGCGTAGCACACCCCCGCTTCTGCCAGGGTAATGAGGGCAACTTCAACGCCATGAGAAACAATATGTTTGGCCGCATTAATCGCCTGAGCCTGGTCGGCAACATCAAAGGGTTTGTGCCCATAAACGGCTGCTTCGGCGCTGTTGGGCGACAGCAAATAAAGTTCGGGCAGATAAGCCTTGAAACGCGGCGCCAATGCTATGGAAGTGGGGTCGGCAAACACCGGCAACTCCACGCGTTGTGCCATGAGCATCGCCATATCGAGGGTATCTTCTGGCAAATTGGCATCAAGGAAGAGTAGAGCCGCTTCATCAAACAGGGTGTCATGCTCCAGCAAATAGTCGGGGGTTAATGTTCGGATGACATTCATATCATAAAGGCCGTATTGCAAGCCCCCTTGACTTTCCAAAAACGCCAGATACGATCCGGTTGAATAGTCCGAATCACATGCACAGGCATCCACATTGACACCCGCCTGAGCGGCCTGGTTGAGCAGTTCGCTACCAAAGCGGTCTTCGCCCACCGCTGTGATGAGATTGACAGGCTGCCCCAGGCGCGCCAGGTTTTCGGCCACGTTGCGGGCCACGCCGCCAAATGAAAAGCGGATCTGGGCCGGGGCTGTGGTGCCGGGGCGCGGCGCGGCTGCCAGGCGGCCTACCACATCCACACCGGCAGCGCCGATTACAAGGACAGGGGCATCAGGGGAGAATCGATTGGACAAGGGAGAAACTCCTATTCGATATACAGGTAT
>CAYFMI010000144.1:0-4395 GCA_964344175.1 uncultured Anaerolineales bacterium | reverse complement strand
TGTCGCCGCGCACGCTGAGCTGCAGCAGTTCGCGCACGCTCGCCTGCAGTGATCCGCCCCAAGGACAGCCCCGCACGACGGCGGGGCTACTGGGGCACAGGCCGGCGTGACCGGAGCCGATCAGAAGGGCATGTCCACCACGGCGCCCCTGGCTTCGAGGTTCTCGTCCTGCCATGCCTCGGCCTCTTCTGGGTGCCCGGCGTCCCAGATGGCGTTGGCGATGTCCTGCAGCAGATCGAAGACGAAGGCGGCCTGGTCGGGTTCGAGGCTTCGGTAGGGGGCGAGCCAGGGGCGAGCGGCCACGCCCTTGGCTCGTCCTTGGTGGTCGCTCGGGTCGCAGAGCAGCTCCGCGCGGTAGCGCTCCATGGCGACCAGCAGCGTCTCGATACATGCGAGCAACCCATGGGCCGCATGGTGCAGGCGCTGCTGTCCGAGCGCCGGTCCTGGCAGCACGTCGAGGTCCGGGTGCGCAGCGACGAGGGCGAGGGCAGCGGCGGTGGCGTTGGCGTGCAGGGCGCCGAGGCAGGCGAGCTGGGGATGTCTCCCGAGGTCCGGGCAGGGCTCGGGCCAAGCCAGGAGCACCGGCCCGCGCAGGCTCCGGAGCGGATGGCAGCTCATGACCGCCCCCTGTCGAAGCGGGCGTCGGCGACGTCCTGGGAGGTGACGACCCTCCTGCCCTTGGAGGCCGCGACGATGAGGGCGCCGGCGGCAACGTTGTTGATGCGGCGGGGCACGCCGCCGGAGGCATCGAAGACGGCATCGGTGGCGCCATCCTCGAAGACGGGGCGGTCACCGACGCCTGCGTGTGCCAGGCGGATGGCGAGGTACTCCCTGGTCTCGTCGGCGGACAGCGGCAGCAGCCTGGCGACGGTGGTGATGCGCTGGTCCAGGGCGTAGTGCACGGGCTCGGCGAGGCGCTCGTCGAGCTGCGGCTGGCCGGCGAGGAGGAGGAGGAAGGGGCTGGAGCGGTCGAAGTCTCCGATGGTGAGCAGGCGCAGATCCTCCATGGTGGCGTCGGGGAGCCGGTGTGCCTCGTCGATGACGAGGACGTGTTGGCGGTCGTCCTCTGCCAGGTGGCGTGCGACGACGTGGGCGGTCTCGGCCCTCGAGCGTTTGGGCGGGAGGCCGACCTTGTGGGCGAGTACGTTGAGCAGGCCGAAGGGCCCGGTGGTGGCGTGGGCGAAGTAGTGGATGGCTCTGCCCAGCCTGGCGAGCTCGTCGGTGAGCACGCCCAGCAGGAGGCTCTTGCCGCAGCCGGGCTCGGACAGCAGCAGGGCGATGGCGCCCAGCTCGATGGTGAAGGACAGCCGCGCGACGGCCTCCTCGAAGCCCCGGTGTCGGTAGATGGCCTCCGCGGGGGCGGAGCGGGCGAAGGGGTTGTGGGTCATGCCGAAGTGGTCGAGCAGTTTCATGGCTTCTCCTCTGGTTTCTGCCAGTGCGCGAGCACCAGCGTTCGGACGGCGTTCAGGTAGACGCGCAGGTGGCGCCCGCGGCCGTGCAGCCTGACGGCGTGCTCGGTGGCGATGCGCACCAGCGACTCGGGCAGGGGGCCGAAGGTGTCCCAGAAGGCGGAGAGCTCGTCGGCCTCCGCGGGCCGGAGCCGCAGCCCGGCCAGCTCCCGGATCGTGGCCTGAAAGCGTTCGAGGTCGAAGGCCTCGTCCAGCTCGAGCCGTGCGTAGGACAGGGGCCTGGCGTGCTCGAGCAGTTTCCGGTCGAAGTCCTCACGCAGCATGGCGAGGTAGTCCACGCTCTGCTCGACCTGTTCGGGCTCGGGGTGGGGCTCGGGGGTGGCGTTGGGCTGCTGGGGGAAGGCGCGCTGGATGCGGCGACGGCCGTCCTCGGTGAAGACCAGGACCCCGGAGAGGTCCCTGGGGTCGTAGCGGAGCTGCACCCACTGGTCGCGGAGGAAGGACTCGCACAGGAAGCGCCGGCCCCTCAGCCTGGTGCAAGAGTCCTTCTTGTGGACCTTGCGCCTGGCGCGGACCAGGAACAGCTCGCGCGCCACCTCGGGGTCGATGGGTCGCGGCGTGACCTCGGCGATGGCCTCGGCCGGGGTCCTGCCCAGGTCGCTGTGCACCACGTTGCAGTAGCGTTCGCTCTTCCAGGCTTCCCAGAAGCGGTTGAGCTCATGCAGGGTGAGCAGCTCGTCGCGGACCTCGACCTCGGCCTCGAACTCGTTGGCCAGCTGCCACCAGCGCTCGATGACGCCGCGGCCCTGGGAGTAGTAGGCGCGGGAGTGGACCAGGGCGCAGCGCCCGGGCAGCCTGGACAGGGACCAGGCGAGCTGCTCGGCACGGTAGACCGAGCCCCGGTCCGCATAGAACTTCTTCGGTGCCCCCCAGGTCAGCAGGGCGCGCAGCAGGGTGTCGCGCAGGGTGGCGATGTCCTCGGACGGGTAGTAGCGATCCGCCACGGGCCAGCGGGTGTGGTGGTCGATGACGGCGCCCAGCTTGGCGGTCACGGGCTGGCCGTCCGGCCCGAGGATCACCGGGCCGTGGTGGTAGTCGCCCACCCAGAGGTCGCCGAAGTGCTCGAAGACCATCTTGATGGTCCGCCTCTCCCCGAGCACCCGGAGCTGGCGGCGGCTCGCGCCCAGCCGGGCCAGGTGCCGGTCCATGGTGGAACGGTGGGGCATGGCCTCGGCCGACAGCCGATCCTCGAGCCGCAGGATGTCCAGCAGGGTGCGGGTGGTGCGCCCGGGCTGCTCCTTGCGCAGCTGCACGGCCCGCTGGACGATCTCGTCCGACAGCACCCTCCTGGTGCCCAGATCCTTGCGCCGCAGGGGCAGCAGGGCGGTGAGCCCTCCCTCGCGGAAGGCCGCCAGCCACGCATACAGCGTGCGCTCGGACACCTTTACCGGGCCGTGGCCAGGCCGGTAGTGGGTCTGCGACGCCAGCTCACGGATCCGGGCCGTGCGCTCGCCCGGGCCGAAGTCCTCCCGCTCTGCCAGGTCGGCGACGAGGCCGTACCGGAACAGCGCCAGGGTCAGGGCGCGATCATCGTCGCGCCGATGGCGGTCGTCGGTCACCTTGTCATGGTGACAACCTCCCTCCGAAGCCGATATGTGCGAATTCGGGGATGCGTGGCGAGGCGTAGGTGGTGTGCCTGGCGCGGTCGCCGATCACCCGCAGCAGCACCGAGCGGAGCCCGGGGGGCTCCAGCCCGAGGGCCGCCCCGAGCGCCTCGAGCAGACACAGCACCTGGGCGGCCCTGGTCAGCACCTGGCGACCGGCCTCGGTGGCCGCCTTGCTGCCCAGGGCCGCGACCCCGCAGACCAGCCCTACGACGGGCGCGCCCGTGACCTCGACCAGGCGAGCCTGCAGATCCGCAGCGCTGGCGATCCCACCCAGCCAGCCCAGCCAGCGGGAGACGGTCCACCGGGAGCACCCGCAGCGACGGGCCGTAGCCTCCAGCGTCGCGGCGCTGTCGAACAGGTGCCGGCTCGCACCCTCGGCCACCACGCAGGGCTGGTAGTGGCGGTGGGGCATGAGCCCAGGCGGGCGCTGACGCCAGCTGTGCTTGCAGGTTTGGCATCTCACCCGCCGGCACGGGATCTCGGGCAGGAAGAGCACCTCGCCGTCTACCAGGAAGCTGGCGCTGCGCGTCGCGGAGCCGTTCCGCACAACGTGGTCGTCCTCGCAGTACACGCAGGCGTCGGGTAGGGGGGCGGTGTGGAAGAACTCCACGAAGCCCCGCAGGATCTTGGCGGCTGTCATGGCCATCTCGACCTCCTGTCTTCGTCAGTCCCCCATCCAGGAGTCTCCCATGGGAAGGAAGATCGGCCGCAACGAGAAGTGCCCCTGCGGCAGCGGCAAGAAGTACAAGCAGTGCTGCATGCGCAGGGACCAGTCCCGTAGGAGCATGGAGACGGTGTCCAGGCGCAGCCCGGCCCCCCAGCCGCGTTTCGTCTTCGAGGAGGACGACCTGGACGAGCTGTCCAACAGGGCGTTGGACCTCACCAACGCCGGCCGCTTCGATGAAGCCGAGAAGCTCTGCCGCGAGCTGAAGGAGCGCCACCCCGATCAGATCGACCACCTCGACCGCCTCGGCGGGATCAGGGAGGCACAGGGGCGCTTCGACGAGGCCGCGGCGCTCTACCGACAGTGCGCCGAGTTCGCCCGGACCCACGATGGCTTCGACGAACACTCCGTCGCGTTCCACGAGCGGAGGGCTCGCGAGATGGACGCCCGGGCGTGAAGCCCCTCCTCCCCGGCCGCTTCGTCTCGGCCGTCGCTCCGCTCCGGCCTCGACTACTCCGCCAGTGAGGAGGGGCTTCGGGGGGATGCCGGCGGAGTCATCCCTCGTCCTACAGGACGGCACCGGTGGAGGAGGGCTACTGCAGGTGAGCGTGCGCGGGAGAGGCGGATCGCTGAGGGAGAGCGTGCGCGTCTACAC
>CAYFMI010000143.1:0-4617 GCA_964344175.1 uncultured Anaerolineales bacterium | reverse complement strand
ATGTAGGCGGTCTTCGTTTATCATTCGTGCAACCAGCGTCTTGGGTGTGCAAGGTAGTGCAGTGAGGGAAGCTGGTTCTGAAAAGTGTGCTATGCTATCCCCGTAGAGAGCGCGGCGTCCCATTGCCGTTCAAGCTAACCCAGCTAGCAAGCGACCCGCCTCTGGCGGTGGGTAAGCGGCGCGAAATTCGCGGAAAATTCGTTATAATCAAATAATGGAATCTTGCAAAGTCGGCGGGCGCTTGAAGCAACTCGTTAGGTGGCAGATCATATGGTCGAAAGTATTCCCGTTGTGAGTAAAACTGCACTATAATTGTGTGCAGAGGTGAACCATGAATATTCGCGAAATACTAACAGATATTCACGCACTTGAAGAAGAGCTTTTGCATTTTGAGCGGAAATATGGAATCCGTTCTGAAACTTTGTATGCTGCCTATATGTCTGGAGAAGAACCAGAGGATGATGCTTGGGTATTAGATTTTGGTGAATGGGCGAGTGTATATCGGACCTGGTTAGCACGTCAGGCAGAATATAGAAATGAAGTACAACGTATCCAACGCCAAGCCCCGAGTTTGGAAGGTTTGGTACAGGAAGCCGTATGAGGAATCCCTTTCGCTCGGCAGAAGATTATGAACTTTATGTGTATTCGCTTATCGAGAAATTTACTTCAATAAAGCGATCAACGCTTACGTTTATACGTCTTGGATCAACATTAGCACGGGTGACCGGAGAGATACATTTTGAAAATGATGTTCGATTAGTAGTTCGAGAGCGCGTTTTGTACAATCGTTTGCCAATCGTGATGGATTGGTATGGATATGAGGTCTATCGAGGGGAAGAAAAGTTATATTGGTACGATTCTCAGCCGCATCCAGATAATGAAGAATTGCAAAGCACACATCCTCACCATAAGCATATACCTCCCGATATAAAGCATAATCGTATCCCGGCAGCGAATATGAGTTTTGTTCAACCAAACCTGCCTGCGCTTATCAACGAAATTGAGACCCTGTAAAAGCGGAAGGTGTTTTGCGTGTCATTCTTGTAGGTTCTGGGTAAAAGTGCGGGCTAACCCAGGCTGTAGCAGACCGGGGCTTTGCCCCGTGGATAAGCGGCGCGATTTTTTGCGATTAATTACGGGCAAAGGATGTTCAGGGGCAGAGTCGCCCCGGCAGCTAAGCCAAACGTTAGGTTACTCGTTGAAACACAAAAGAGTGGGAGAAGCGACCTTGACGCCTGAAGTATACGATAGTAATATACCAACATGTTAGAAATAGCCAGTATCGAAGGTTTTGAGTGGGACGAAGGAAATTACGATAAGAATTGGATAAAACATCGAGTGTCCAATTCAGAATGCGAAGAAGTATTTTTTAATCTCCCACTATTGTTGGCAGATGACAAAGCCCACTCCCATGACGAAAAACGATATTATGTCTTAGGCCAGACGAATTCGAGAAGATGGTTGTTTATATCATTCACAGTACGAGAGAATAAGATTCGGGTCATTTCAGCCCGAGATATGAATCAAAAGGAAGAAAGAGCCTATGCCAAAGCCAATTCCTAAATTCACGAATGAAGATGAAGAACGAGAGTTTTGGGCAACGCATGACTCTACTGAATATTTGGATTGGAGTAATGCGGAAAGGGTAGTATTTCCAAAACTCAAACCAGCAACGAAGACGATTTCATTGCGTATGTCTGAGTCTATGCTAAATGAATTAAAGCTATTAGCCAATAAAATGGATGTTCCGTACCAGTCGCTAATAAAAGTGTATTTGCGCGAACGAATAAACAGAGATTTGCATGGGCAATCAATAGAAGTTTGAACGAGTCCTGATTTGTAAAGCAGGACCGCGGCATTGGCTAAGGGATCTAATCGCAAATTGAAAAATCTGTGACCCAAAGCAGCTTTATTGCTCAATGAAAATAAATCCTGAAAGCCAGTCAAAAATATGGTTTGATGGCAATATCAGTTTTAAGGATGGGGAAGAAAATTTTTCACCTACGTTAGGATATTTGATAACAAGTTCTGAGAAATTTATTTTTGTTTTCAAACTAACACAGGGTTGCCGAAAAGCGTTCTTTCATAATTGAACGTAACCTAACCCAGCTAGCAAGCGACCCGCCTTCGGCGGTGGGTAAGCGGTGCGAAATTCGCGGAAAATTCGTTATAATCAAATAATCGAGTCGTCCAAAGTCGGCGGGCGCTTGAAGCAACTCGTTAGGCGCATTTTTACATTTCTGAATTCCACATCAAAGAGTAAATAGCGATGGGAAATAAATCTTTCAAAAACAAATTTTCTTTTTTCTATACAGTGATAATAGAAGTAGTAATAGGCATCATTACTTTTCTCTTTTTAAGGGAATACACTGCCTTAGTATTGGTAATGCTAGTTGTTTCAGTAGTGTTGTTGAAGGAAAATTTCTGGTCAATAATTGCAACTGTTTTTACGGGATTAGGGTTTGATATGTATTATTCTGGTAACACAGAAAATCTGCTCATCATGATTTTTGTATTAATTTTTGGGAGCTTTCTTCAAATCGTCTTTAACTATGCGCGCGAAACGAAATTAAAAATCCATGAAACAGACCCCATGTTTTGGAGCAAAGTTTTGTTTGCTTTTTTGTGTTTGCCAATCTCTATTGGATTTTTATTTCTGCGGATAACATTGTCGGAAATCAATCATTATGAAACCCAAAGATTAATGAGTAAGATGGTAGCAGTGCCAGTACCAGAAGCTACGCAAAAAATGCTTGATCTTGTTTTTAGTGTGTTCTATAGTTACTTGGATGACTTTTTTATGACGCTAAGTGCTAATACTCTTCTTTCTGGAATAAATCAGTTTATCGTTTTGATCCTTTGGTTGTTAGTAATTATGCCATGGTTTTGGGCGGGTATAATGACAGCGATTCAGCATGCAAATTTTAATTTCGGGAAAGGAAACAAAATTGTTATTAGATCAATTTTGGCGTATATTGCTCAATTAGTATTTTTGCCTGTAACATTGATAGCAGCGTTTATTGCTAATAGTAGTTTTACTATTTTTAACTTGCCTATGTTGCCAGCGCTTTATTTTCCTGATTTCGCGCTAGTGGGTTCTACCGCATTTACAGTTTTTGCACTTAGCTTTTTTACATCTGTTGGAGCGGTTTGGGGAGCGGGCTGGTCCAAAACATAGCAAAGGAAGTTATTTTGGTTGCGCCTAACCCAGCTAGCAAGCGACCCGCCTCTGGCGGTGGGTAAGCAGCGCGTTTTGGGCGAAATTTGGTTATAATGAAATTATTGTGTTGAGCAAAGTCGGCGGGCGCTTGAAGCAACTCGTTAGGTGGCTCAAGAAAAACCAGTTGGTGGGGCAGCGCAGTTCAGGGCGAGATGCCAAAGGTCTTGGTGGGCGAGTTGGTTGGGCGCATTGCGTTTTGTCCGCGATCAGGCGGCTTTCGCTGTGATGGCCGAAAAACTCGCAGACACCTTCCTCGCCAAAGCCGCCAGCAAAACGTATTGCGCGGTGGCAGCAACGCCGGTCAGCAAACCGGCCTGATGGTGTACTAGAACAGCACTCAAGTTCGTCTGGTTTGCTCACCTCATGAGATAGTGAAAAAAGTCTGAACGCGCTGGCAATCCTGTGCCGTCAACAGAAATGCAAGAAACCCTTTGCAGGGCAAGGTTTACGAGCCACCTAACCCAGCTAGCAAGCGACCCGCCTTTGGCGGTAGGTAAGCGGTGCGAAATTCGCGGAAAATTCGTTATAATCAAATAATCGAGTCGTCCAAAGTCGGCGGGCGCTTGAAGCAACTCGTTAGCAGGCTCTCAAATAAGTATATGAACAAAATCCATCATCTGAATTGCGGGACACTGTATCCATTATTTCCTCGCGGTACGCAAAGTATTCTTTATTGTCTGCTTGTGGAAACCGATGACGGATTGTTATTGGTAGATACCGGGTTTGGTGTTCAAGATTACGAAACCCCGACAATGTTTACAAAAATATTTACTGCATCATTGGGTATGCCTCGCTTATTGGAAGAAACGGCAGTGCATCAAGTAGAAAAACTAGGCTACTCAAGAAAAGACGTCAAACATATCGTAATGACGCATTTACACAATGATCATTCAGGTGGAATAAGGGATTTTCCTGATGCGAAAATTCATGTTCACAAATTGGAATATGAGGCCATTCAATCACCGAAAGGGATCAAAGAACGCTTCTACGAGCCTGAGCATTGGGCACATGGTCCAAAATGGGAAGTATACGGAGAAGAAGAGAAAGAAGATTGGTATGGGTTTCCTAATCTTCGAGTAAGAGAAGGGCTATCGACCGACGTTCGGCTAATTCCATTACATGGACATACGCGTGGTCACTGTGGGGTTGCGATCGAAAAATCAAGTGGGTGGTTGCTACATTGTGGGGATGCAACATATCCTTTTTATCACGAGAACAAACCAATCCCGCCAATAAAACCGCTCCCGTTTTATGTAATGTCGCCGCCGAAATGGCTTGAGAGAAGTTTGATAGGCGGGAATACACCGCGATTGAGAGAGCTTTACGAAAAACATGGTGATGAAATCCAATTTATCTGCTCGAATGATTCGATCAGTTTTTCTATGCAATGACATGTA
>CAYFMI010000142.1:3542-4820 GCA_964344175.1 uncultured Anaerolineales bacterium | reverse complement strand
AGCGAACCCGGCGTTCTCTGCGGTAAATTTCTGGTATAGCACAAATTTAAGAAATGTGAACTACAACATCGGCCCCCAGCTCCAGGGGGCGTTGCAGCACCGGCGTCGCAAAAGTATTATCAACAATGCTGTTTTACTTACCTATGTGGATCGCGTTCACGTACCAATTGCAAGAAACATTCGGTGGGGGGCTTGACAATGATCTCCCAGGCTGTTATCATCTTTATGCTTTCGATAAGTATCATTATCGAAAGCATAAAGATGAAAGGAGATTCACTCAATGAGCGCTTCTCAGAGCAAAAATACCATAAAACAGGCCATCGCCGCATACCTGGACAGTGTCTGGCTGGCTCGCAGCGAGAGTACTGCCCGCACCTATCGGAATGCCCTGAACGCCTTCGTGAACGTCCTCACGCTAAATAAGCTTCCCCCCGAGGATACTGCAATTACCGCACTGGACGAAGAAGCCATCATCTGGCTGGCAAACGCCCTGAAAGATAATGCCCCATCGACCGAACGTTTATACTTGACGGCTGTAAGCGGATTTTATGAGTTCCTGGCGGCTGAGAAATTAGCAGAAATCAACCTGCCCCGCTTGCGCTTGCTAATCCGCCAACGCGCTCGCAGACCGGGGCAACGCTTGCCGCAGTTTCCTCGCAAGGAGATTGAAAAAGTAATACTATACGCAATTAATATGATAAATCAACCTGCTGAGACCGAGACGGAGCATCTTCGCACGCTCCGCGACCGGGCCTTTTTGCTCATCCTTGCCGATACGGGCCTGCGTGTACACGAAGCCTGTGGCTTGCGACGCGGTGATGTAGACTGGAACGAAGCCAAGGCCATGATTATTGGCAAAGGTGACCGCCAGGCCATTGTGCGGTTCTCGTCGCGGGCGCTATTGGCATTAAAACAGTATCTAGATGCGCGCAGCACGCTCGATGGCGGTTCGGGCCGCCCACTGACCTCCCTGCCCCTCTTCGCCCGTCACGATAAAGGCGCCGGGAAAAAAATTCTCCCTATCACAACGACCAGCGGGCGTAATATTGTCCGGCTACGGGTAAAGCAAGCTCTTGGCGATAAAGCGGCCGGTCAAATCACTCCTCACTCGTTTCGTCATTATTTTGTGACAACTGTCCTGCGCGGATCGGGAGGTAACCTCAAGCTGGCACAGAAATTAGCGCGTCACAAGAATATCGCCGTCACGCAACGTTATGCCCATCTTGCCGATGACGAACTGGATCAGGGGTACTATGCGATTTTTGAGGAAAATTAGGC
>CAYFMI010000142.1:0-3442 GCA_964344175.1 uncultured Anaerolineales bacterium | reverse complement strand
TACACTAGCGCCCCCACCATGTGGAGGAAGGTATGCCAATCAAGCACTGGAATGGTGATTGCATCGCGTAGTGCCTGTGCATAAGGCGTAAAACCCGCGTATTCCAAGATAATTGCAGCCATATTGGGATGCGCTTCGACAAAGCTTACGGCTACCCGCAAGAATTGCGCGCGCGCTTCTTCAACATCGAGAATGCCAAAGTCATTCTGTGTACTCCCGATAATATAACGCGCATCGGGGAGCATCCCCACGGATTCGAGATGTAATTCCGTTAAATATTGGGCATTGGCTGTCAAGACACCTACATCTTTACTGAGGCCAACCATCCGTTGTGCAATGGGAAGCAAGTGCAGGATTGAAATAAGCACTGGAATTTGAATACTGGCAGCTACTTCACGTTGAAAGTGGGCAAAATACCCCCCTTCTCCAACAATGGCGCGACAACCCATTTTTTCTAATTCTTTGGCCGCCCGATGGATAGCTGGTAAGTGTAGAATTTTTCGTTTATCGGAAACGAGTTTTTCAATCGTTAGATCTGCAACAACCGCATGCTGAAGCGGAAAATCAAAACGATCAGCACTCTGCCTCATCTGAACATGTTGAGGGTTTTCGTCATCTAAAACAAGCACCCCCAGACCCTTCTTGAGTTGTGTACTCGATTCGATCATATTTTTCCTAACGCCTGATCCAAATCGGCAATTAGATCGTTTGTGTTTTCCAGTCCCACCGATAGGCGGATCAGGCCATCGCCAATCCCAGCAGCGGCGCGTTCATCGGGCGTCATATGTTCATGGGTGATGGTCGCCGGATGCATACAGATGGTACGGCTGGTGCCAAAGGTTACGGCATGACAGATCAATTCGAAATTATTCATCACTTTTGCTGCGCTGTCCATGCCGCCAATTATATCGAAAGACATCAGACCTCCGGGGGCACTCATTTGCCGCTGAGCCAGTTCGTACTGCGGATGGCCGGGTAATCCGGTATGGTTGACACGCATCACTTTTGGATGCCCCGCCAGGAACTCGGCGATGCTTTGGGAATTTTGGCTATGCCGCTCCATACGCAATGATAGCGTCTCCAGGTATTGCAGCGTGAGCCACGAATCGAAGGGCGGCATGATGGCGCCTACGAACTCGGTTGTATTCCAGCGCACATCTTCGATGAGCGCTTCTGGGCCTACGATCGCCCCACCCAGCACGGTGGCATTCCCTGCCAAAAATTTGGTAACAGAGAGCAAGATAATGTCCGCACCGAGTTCGAGCGGCTTTTGCAGCGCGGCAGTTGCGGTGGTGTTATCAACCATCAGAGGAACGCCACGCGCATGGGCAACATTGGCAATCGCGGCAATGTCGGTAACGAGGAGTGTCGGGTTGCTGGGTGTTTCCAGCCAAACCAGTTTTGTTTTCGAGTTAATCTTTCGATCCCAGGATTTCGGATCAGCGGAATTGGGGACAAAGTGAAATTCAACACCGCAGCGTTCGGGGAAAATGGCGGCAGCCTGCTTGTAACCCTCGCCAAAAGTATTCAGGGTTGTGACAATATTGTCGCCCGGCCTGGCTATATTGAAGATCAGGTTGAACAGGGCTTGCGAGCCGGATGCGGCGGTCAGGCAGGCTTCTCCGCCTTCCAGCGAGGCTAATCGCTCTTCGAGCAGAGCCGCGGTAGGCGTTTTTGTGCGTCCGTAGACCGGGTAAGGAATTTTGTCGAATTCTTGATAGGGATAGGTCATGGATGGAACAATTGGGGGCACAAAGGCACGAAATTGTTCCATATCCATCAGGGGGTGAAAACCGGCGTGCAAGGCGCGCGTCTCGAAGCCCAAAGCATCATCTGGATGTTGGTGTTTTTTTTCTTCGGGGTTATAAACCCAGGGGTCGCGCATAAAAAATTGATTTTCACTCATATGTCCTTCTCCAGATTATGCCAGGGTGTTTTCGGCACGCGCCACAAATTCTCGCAATGCCTTTTGTTTGTCATCGGGAAGCGGTTCAGGTTTATGGTTCTCCAGAATCTCTTCAACCATTTGGGCAGCACGTTCGGCCATTGTGGTTGAGCCATCTTCCTGCCAGGCAGAATAAATGCGACGATCGGCTAACTTAGAGTAATAAGGCTCTCTGAAGTGCCGATAAGTATGGTCGTGGGAGAGGTAATCGCCATCCGGGCCTAACTCATCCACGACATCCAGCGCAAGAGTCTCTTCGGATACAGGAACACCCCTGGTCGCCGCCCGGATCCACCCCAACAAATCATCACATATGGACATCAATTGCAAGGATCCTTGCAGGCCCGCATCCATAAAGCCTATATCATGCACAATATTGGCACCGTTGAGTAGCGGCAATAACAAACCAAGCGCGCACTCTGCCCCGGCTTGTTGATCCAAGGCTTTTGAATCGGTGGAGCCACCCAGCCCAAACACAGGCAAATTGTAGAATTTGCCCAAAGAACTCGCGACCCCTTGTTCATCAGGCAGGCAATAGTTTCCAACCATCGTTTGCAAATTGTAAGGGCCCCCATTCCAACCTACTATTGCTATTGGGGTTCCTTCGCGCACCAATTGCGACACAACAATGCCCAATAAGGTTCCTGTATTCAACGTCGCCATGCAACCAGCCGTTGTAGTCGGAGAGTTCACTCCGGCCGCGTTGATGGGGATATACAATTGTGGCAAACCTTTTTCCGCAAAATACATGCACTTTTGCAATGAATCATTGTTCGCTACCAGCCCGCTGGTAACATTGATATAGCACACAGCAAAGGGTCGTTCGCGGAAGGCTACCTCCCCTCCTGCAACGATCTCTAACATCTCCACACAGGCCATACAAGTGTAAAAATCGGGTGTCACATAGACAATGGGCTTGGTGGTGTTATTGAGCATCGCCTCCATTTGGTATTGGGGATAGACTCGGTCATCGACATCTGATGGTAAAAAAGCCGACATAACAAAATCAATTTCTGGCAATGCGTCCAGCAATGTAGATGCATCGACGACATCTTGCAAGATCGCCGGACGGCGTTGTCCCGTGCGATGATCGAGGATATTGAGGCAATCGGATCCCCCGCCAAAATAGGTATTGTAGCCCCAGGCGCGCATGGCTACTTTTCCGTTACGATCATAGAGTGTCATGCGCTTGGGCGCTGAGGCTAAAGCTCTTGTTACCATGTGCTCCGGAATGCGCACGCGTATCCCATTGCTTGTGGCCCCGGCACGCACCAACAATTCCCTGGCGCTCTCATTATGGACATCAATTCCAGTGCGTTCGAGTATCTCAAGGCTGGCTGCATGAATTTTCTCGCATTCTGCCTGACCCATTCGCCCATAATGTGCGCTCGTCATATTCATTCCATGCGTTTCGATCATGATGCACATTCCTTTTATATCTGTAGAGCTTACGCAGCTTGATGAAAGATATTCCGAAAATAGGGGTGTGTGGGGCGC
>CAYFMI010000141.1:0-4867 GCA_964344175.1 uncultured Anaerolineales bacterium | reverse complement strand
CTCGTGGGGAAAGAAAATATTCGCATTGAGCGTGTTACCTTTCAATAGTCTCTTATGCAGTCGATAAAATATTTTTGCCGGGCGGGAGCCATTCTCGCCCTGTTTTTGTTGATGAGCGCTTGTAGTGTCAGCACAGGTGGGGAGCCTGCGCCGTCTGCCGCCGCGAGGTTGGAAAACCCTGCCCCGCAGATGGCGACCTCGTCACCCCCGCTAACCTGGTGGCAGCCAGCTCCCGGCACGAGTTGGCAAATTCAACTCGACAGCGCCGAACCGGATCTTTCCTTCAATGTGGAAATGTATGACATTGATCTTTTCGAAGTGCCGCAGTCGATGATCGACCAACTACATGCTGATGGGCGGATTGTTATCTGCTATTTTAGCGCCGGGAGCTGGGAAGAATGGCGTCCGGATGCCGCCGATTTCCCTCGGGATGTGATCGGCCCACCGCTAGAAGGTTGGCCGGGCGAATACTGGCTTGACATCCGTCAGTTGGATGTACTGGCTCCCTTGATGGCAGCTCGCCTCGACCTGGCCGTAGAAAAAGAATGCGACGGCGTTGACCCAGACAATGTCAATGCTTATGAGAACCCATCAGGTTTCTCGCTAAGCTATGCGGACCAACTGACATTCAATATCTGGTTGGCAGAACAAGCCCATGCCCGCGGCCTCTCAATTGGCCTGAAGAACGACCTGGCGCAAATTGAAGATTTAGTGGATTATTTCGACTGGGCGCTGAACGAAGAATGCCCCTACTACAATGAATGTGATGCACTCACCCCTTTTGTGGCGGCTGGAAAAGCTGTTTTTGGGGTAGAATATGAACTCGCAAGCGATGAGTTCTGTCAGCAGGTCAACGCCCTGGACTTCGATTTTCTCCGCAAAAACTGGAACTTGGATGACTGGCGCGAGGCCTGTCGCTGACCAATTACCGTCAAAGGATGAATTATGAAGAACAAACCTACTTTATTACTTGTATTGATAACAGTACTGATTGCCAGTTTGGCCTGTTCTCTGGGTGGCGCGGCCAGCGATGCTGGTGAAGCTCCAGCGGCTGAAGAAGCCGCTCCGGAAAGCCAGCCCGCCGAAGAAGCTGCCCCTGCCGAAGCAGCCGAAGAAGAAGCCCTCGCTGAAGAAGCGGCTCCGGCTTCGTCCGAATATGATACTGTTTTCCCCTTGCCTGATGATGTCCAAAATTTCACCGGCGGTGGTGAGCAGGTCAACTTTGCTGCCAGCCTGACCGTGGAAGAATCTATCGAGTTTTACCGTTCAGCCTTCGCCGATATGGGCCTGACCGAGCGCGAGCTTAACACCGCAATCACCGATACGACCTTCAGTATGGTCTTCGATGGGTACGAAAACGGCCAGGCGCTTGTGATCCAGGGCGTAGACCTGGGGAATGGCACCACTAACATCAACATCCGCTTTGAGGATATTTAGCGCCGGATCATCGCGGTTGCCTTGCAGATTGGCGTTGAAATTCGGGTAGACGGCTGCTGAACTGTGAGCATCAGAATTAAGAAAAACAATAGGAGATACTACGAATGGTCAGTCAAGAACTCATCGAAATTTTGCGTTGCCCGGCCTGCGTACGCGATACGGGCGGTGAACTCGAATTCTATAAGGAAGCCTGGTTCATCTGCCAGGATTGCGGGCGCAAATACCCCGTACGCGAAGACATCCCAGTGATGCTCATTGACGAGGGCGACAAGTGGGTTGAGACCGCCAAAGGCGACCTCCCAATCCCCCCACCCGAGAAATAAATATTCACCACGAAGCAACTGTGATAAAAGGCAAGCAGTTGCTTCGTGGTTCATCATATATCAGATAAGCAAAAGCTCTTGGCAGATTTTGCCGCCGGAGATGACGAACTGGCCGAAGCCGCCGCGCAGCAGATTGCCGCTTTAGGGGATGAAGCCCTGCCCACGCTGGAGACTGTACTTGCCCAGGGGGATGTAGACGCCCGCTGGTGGGCGGCGCGCACATTGGCATTGATTACTGCTCCAGAAGCGGGGGCCATGCTCATAAACACGCTTGCTGATGAAGACTTGAGCGTGAGGCAATGCGCCGTCTTAGGGCTGCGCACCCACCCCAGCGCCGATGCTCTCCCTGCCCTCAGCGCGGCCCTGCACGCCGAAGATCAACTCCTGCGCCGCCTGGCTGCCGATGCCTTTACCGCAATGGGCGCCGAAGCTATTCCGGCTTTGGCCGAGGTGATGCAAAACGGCCCCCAAACTGCCCGTCTGGAGGCCGTGCGCGCCCTGGCAAAGATCGAACACCCGGACGCAACCCCGATATTATTTAGCTATCTCGAAGATGATTCGGCCCTCATCCGTCACTGGGCCGAAGAGGGCTTAGAGCGCCTGGGGGTGGGGATGGTGTTCTTTGACCCCCAGTAGGGTAACCGTTACCTGTAGATCGCCATCATCCCCAATACGTCCACGCACCCCACAATCCAATCATCAATAATCCCAAAATAAAGCGCGCCACAAAAGACAACCCCAGGCCAAGCATGAGTGCCTTAACGACCTCGGTGGCCTGTTGACTGTCGCCCAGGCGGCGGAATTCCATCAGGTACAGTACCAACGGGGCGGCAATTACGCCTCCAATGGGGGGAAACACAAAGGTAAACACCACCCCTGCGGCCAGGGCCGCGAAAATCGAACTCCAGGCCGCGCCTTTCTCGCGGGCTTTGGCGCCCATTAGCAAATTGTCGGCGGTCACTGCCGCGAACATCAGCAGGGTAATGATCCCGAAAAGAATGCCCCCCAGCTTGCCAAATCCAAAAACAATGCCATATACCAGCGCTGCCACCCAAATAACCACATTGCCGGGGAAGATGGGGATAATCAGTCCGAGCTGCCCCACAACCATTGTGAGGATGATCAGAAAATTCGTAATCGATGCAAGCATGGGCACTCCTTGTTATTAATCCTTATGTACGCAAAGTGCGCTCAAAAGTTGCTACTCCGGTCTGATGACCTCAATGCCGCCCATCCAGGGGCGCAGGGCGTCGGGGATGACCACCGAGCCGTCGGCTTGCTGATAATTTTCGAGGATGGCGATCATCACGCGGGGGAGGCCCAGCCCAGACCCGTTGAGGGTGTGCAAGAATTTAGGTTTGCCGCCGCCCTCAGGCCGGTAGCGGATGTTGGCGCGCCGGGCCTGGAAGTCGGTCACGTTCGAGACGGAGGAGGCCTCCAGCCACTCGCCGCAGCCCGCCGCCCACACTTCGAGATCATAGGTGATGCTGGCCCCGAAGCCGAGGTCGCCGGTGCAAAGCTGGTGTGTGCGGTAAGGCAGGCCCAGCAAGGCGGCAGTTTCTTCGGCGTCGGCGAACATCTTCTCGAAGGCTTCCGGAGAATCCTCGGGCTTGGTGAACATGTACATCTCGACCTTGTCGAACTGGTGGCCGCGCTTGATGCCGCGCACATCCCGTCCGGCGCTCATTTTCTCGCGGCGAAAGCAGGGTGTGTAGGCGGTGTAGTAGAGCGGCAAGTCGGCCTCGTCGATGATCTCGTCCATGTGATACCCGGTCAGCGGCACTTCGGCAGTGGGGACGAAGTAGAGGTCTTCTTCATGGTCTTTGTAGAGGTTATCGGCAAATTTGGGCAGTTGCCCGGCTCCGTAGACCGTTTCGGTTTTCACCATAAAGGGGGTGTATTTCTCGGTGTAGCCTTGCCTGATGTGCAAGTCGAGCATGAAGGCAATCAGCGCCCGTTGCAGGCGTGCCCCCGCTCCGCTGAGTACGTAGAAGCGCGAGCCGGTGATTTTGACGCCGCGTTCAAAGTCGATGATGCCTAAAGCCGGGCCGAGATCCCAATGGGCTTTGGGTTCGAAGTCGAACTCGGGCATCTCGCCAGACGTTTTCAAGACCACGTTTTCGCTTTCGTCTACGCCGTAGGGGGTGTGCGCGCCGGGGATGTTGGGCAATGTGGACATTAGCGCATTGAGTTCGCTCTCCACGCCGCGCAATGGTTCATCCAGCTCGCTGATCTGGTCGCCAACGGCGCGCATGGCCTCAATTTTCTCTTGCCGCGCGTCAGCATCTTTCATCTTGCCAATTTCTTTCGAAACTGCATTGCGCTCGGCTTTGAGCGTTTCGACCTGCTGAATCAACTCCCGGCGCTGCTCATCAAGCGCCAGAACTTGCTCAACAGGAGATGGGTCGCTCTGCCGTTTCTTGAGTGCCTCGCGCACCAGGTCGGGATTTTCGCGGATCAGGTTGATGTCTAACATAACGCACCTCCGACTCAATGCGGGCTAAGTTAGATTTTAGGCGTGGGCCTAATCCGCATTGAGATTGGCAAATTCGCAACGGCTAATGATTTGAGCATTGCTCAAAAAAACAGCCCCCCTCGCCATGCAGGACGAGGGGGGCGCTCGTGGTGCCACCTGCTTTTGCGACCCCCTCCCGCCCCTGCGGGGTGTTCCTCCCCCGTTCACGGGGGAGGCTAGGTGGGGGTGCCTCAATCGTCGCGCTAACGGGCGAACCCGGCTTCTTTACGGCGTGTCAAAATGAACTTCATTTTGACATTAGCAGTTTGCGCTTTTGCCCAAACTGCTGTAAGTAAGTTTTCGTAGAAAACTTACAACAACCCTTACAGAAGCGATTCCCCTTTGATGATGCTCAGGGGGACGGAGGGGATTTCATCGCTTGGCCTGCCGCCTCGCACCGACCGGCGGCTCTCTGAAAGGGTAGACGATTACTCTTCTCCGTGCGGATCTTTAAAAAATTAATTGCTGTGATTATACCGGATGATTGTCGTGAGTCAAGAAAATGTCGCGGTAGTTCACGGCTTTCTTAAATTTGTGTTATACCAGAAATTTACCGCAGAGAACGCCGGGTTCGCTGAGTTTTTTAAATTTT
>CAYFMI010000140.1:0-4868 GCA_964344175.1 uncultured Anaerolineales bacterium | reverse complement strand
TGATGGAGTGGATTTTCACCCGCGTGGATACCGGCCAGCGGGTCAGCGTCAACTTCAACCTGATGATGGTGCAGCCGCCTGCCAGCGAGGAGCGCACCGAAATGGGCAAGAAGATGGCTCTCGGTCAGGCCACCGAGGAAGAAGCCGCAGAGTATGTTGAATATTGGAACCAGCGGGCGTTATTCGTCCTCGAAAACGCCGACACGCTGGAAGGCTTCTTCAACGTCACGGTTCTGGACGAATAGGCTGCCATTTGATCTATGAATGGCATGAGCGGGGCGCTCAGCGCTCCGCTCCACTTATCCTGAAATACGCCTTAGATCTATCCGAATATTCACGGCGGATACGCAGAGCGCTCCGCCCTACGGGGAATTTTCGGACGGATTCTTAAATAATTTAGGACTTACGCAGTTCGTTGAAAATTTACCGAAAAATAGGGGTGTGTGTAGTGCGGAGCACTACACACACCCCTATTTTTCGGACTTTCCTCTCGCAAGTGCGTAACAAAAGTAGAAATAGAAAATGTCCCCAAAGAAGTTACTAAGCCGCCGTGAATTTATCAAGCTGGGGGGATTGGCCGCCGCCGCGCTCCCGGCGTTCGACCGCGCTCCAGGTCTGGGGGCTTCTCAACGCCAAGAATCGCCCGAAATCGGCAAGGGATTCCTGATCCGCACGGTCAACCAGGATGACCCACCGTATGAAATTGATGACTCCTGTTACCGACGATTTGACCCCCGGAATTCTGCCCTGGGGCGCGCGGTTTGGGATCATGTAGTGCAGCGAATGCTTTCTCAAAACCGAGGCAACAACGAGGCAGCGATCAAATCCAGCGAGGCAGGTTTTTCTGTAGCAGATTATGCCTTGTATGCAGCCGCGTGGGGCGCGTCTCGGGTGTTTGGCTCTAACACTGCCATGCACGGCAGCCATGATGGCTTGCTGCAGCTCGATCGCCTCGGCAACGGATCCGATGAATTTTCCACAGAAACCAAACCGCTTTCCCTGGAAAATGTCACGCAAAAAATTAAAAAGGCAGCCCGCTTTTACGGCGCCTCCCTGGTGGGCATCACCAAACTCGATGAGCGCTGGGTGTATGAAAAATCCTTCGACAGCGCCTCGCCCGATAAGGCCGGTGAGATTGTCTTTACGGCCACCGACCAGGTTGCCGAACCCTATGATCCTGAGCAAGATAAACAGAACGTCGAGGATGCGCTGACGGCTATGGAAGCGGACGATCTCAAGGAGTTTGTTCTCGACACGCTGGAAGAAATCGATTCCGCAGAACTGCCGCCGGGCGCGCCTGATCCCTTCATCGTCAAGTCGCTGCCCGCTTCGCAGCTCGCTCAGATGATCCCATTGATGATGGATATGCTGCCAGAGAGCTTGTTGGCGTTGTTTGCGCAAAAGCTGGATATTCCCTTTGGGGCGGCTGATGTGGACCCGGATGCGTTATCCCGTCCCCGCTACCTGCAGGACGGCACAACCCTGGCGATACCCAAGAGCATGCAGTGGGCGGTCGTAATGGCCTTCGAGATGGACCCCGAGGCCGTGGCCTGTTCGCCGACTGCGATTAACGCGGCTGCTGCCAGCCTGGGATATTCTCAAATGACCCTCACAGCAAGCAGCCTGGCCGAATTCATCCGGGGGCTGGGATACAATGCCATCCCCTGTGTGGATATGACAGCCCTGAGCATTCCTCTGGCAATCGATGCCGGGCTGGGTGAGCTGGGTCGCAGCGGCCTGCTGATCACTCCCCAATTTGGGTCGCGCATCCAGATTGCCAAGGTGATCACCGACCTGCCCTTATCGGTAGACCAGCCCATTGAATTCGGCGCAGCCCGGTTTTGCGATATATGCCAGCGGTGCGCCGAACACTGCCCAGGAAAGGCCATATCCTCCGGGAATCCCACGGACCAACCCTTGAATATCAGTAACAACCCCGGTGTGACAAAGTGGCCGGTCAATGCTGTCCAATGTATGACCGCAGGGCAATCTCTGGGCGCGACCCTTTGCAGCGTATGCATCCAGGTATGCCCCTTCAACCAGCCAGAAGGATGGCTCTACGACGCTGCCCGCGCCCTGGTCGGTGCCCAAAAAGACTCGCTCAACAGGCTCCTGCTCAACCTGGATGAGTCTGCCAAACCGAAAGGCCTCGATCCAGAAGCGTTTTGGAAAGCAGAATAAATCTTTTGAAAGGAGAGACAGATGAACAAAAAATCAAATTCAGTTCCTGCATTCGTTACCGGGCTGGCTGGCGTGCTTTGTTTCACGCTGGTACCCGTAATCGTGATGCGTGCGATGGATGCCATCCTGCGAGGCGCAGCAGTCAAGATCGAAGCCAGCGGCAACCCGCTGATCGCTTCGGCTCCGAAAATTGTGATTGGATTCTTCTCCGTCTGGGGTGGGCTGACCGTTGCTGCCGGGCTGGCCTTGCTGCTGGTTGCCAAGGGGCTTTACGATGGAGAAGCCTGGGCACGGCCCGCTGCGGTTGGCCTGCTGGCAATCCCCTCGATTACAGGGGCTTATTTCTCCGGACCGGTAATGTTTTTCGCCAGCAGCAAGATGTACTACTTCCTGGTCGTGGCCCTGATTGGGTTGATCCCCTATTTCATCGTCTTGCTGTGGGGACAGCCCGGTTCGGGCGGGGATAAGACCGGCTGGTTTTTCCTGTTCTTGATGTTGGGTGTAACTGCGGCCTGGAGTTTTTCCAACGGCGGTTCTTCGCTGCGCATGTTCTGGGCGCGGCCTGAGCCGGTCTACATCCTCGACTCTAGTAACCTGGGATTCTTGATGGGTTTCCCAGTGGTGTGGATTGGCGTGATCAGCGTGGTGGTGGCAATTCCACTCTTGGCAGCTTACAAACGCCTGGGCTATCAGTTGGCTTCGGTGGGTCTAATGATCATCCTGGTTGGCAACGCAATTTTGCGCCTGACCCACCCGGGGACGAAAGAGTTCCTCATCGGCGTGATCATGGCTGTGATTACAGTAGCCTTGTTATGGATTCCGGGTATAGGAGGCAAACTCATTCCATCAGAGAGGTTTGATCAGTAGAAAAAGGAGATCGCGATTTCTGCCCCTATGGACAGCCATCCTTCATCCAAAATACCCCCTTATTTCCTATGGTAAGGGGGTGTTAACGTATTGGTTATCAGTGATTGCAATCTCCATCGCAATGACCCTCGCCATCTTTATGGCATGGGGTAATGCGCGTGCCCATAAAAGCCAGGTTCGTTTCGGCAGTGATGCCTCTTTCTACGCCTTTAGGGGCAATCAGCGTGGCGCCTGGTTGAACAGCATATGGAGTTCCATCTATCGTCATCGTTCCCTGGCCGTCCAGGAAATGATAGATGCCCAGGGACTCCGCATGCGCCGGGATCACTTGACCAGCGGATAGTCCCACGACCACCAGTTTGATCTTCCCTTTTTCTAAGAGAACTTGAGGGTCTGGCCCATCGTCAGAAAATGAGATGCTTTCTTGCCAGTTGGGAAAGTACATTGTTTCAATCATAAAAACACTCCATCGATTAGATTTCCACCATTTTTACTCGCAAACTGTTGGTCCGTCTTCGACTTTTGTCGAATTTCTATGCAAATCTCATCCGAGGAAAAACTTGAACACCGCCAAGACGTAGAGCGCACAGAGGTTCTCTTTTTTATCGAGAAAACTTAGCGACCACCACGAAAACTATTAGGAGTTGCGCACTTGCGAGAGGAAAGCCCGAAAAATGGGGTGTGGGGGGTGGAAACACCCCCCACACCCCATTTTTCGGTAATATTTTAGTAAGTTTTAACTATGTTCAAGAGGTTGTTGGGCATGGCAACATTTACCCAAAACCGACAAAAGTCGTTTATTTTGAATCATTCAACGGGTATGCTGGTGTTCACAAGACAAAGGAGCGTGAGGATGAAAGATAAAACAAAAGCAGGGGCTGCAATCTCGTTGATTGGAGCGCTACTCGGCATCGTTCTGATCTATCTGAGTTTTTTGCAGGTTTACAAACCTATCATGGCCTCGGAGATGGCTGAAGGTCGAGCCGGGGGCGCTGGCATCGCCGAAGGGATCAGTATATCTAAATACGTCATGCCGGTGGTGAATGACATCGGCATTATCGGTGGTGTGTTCTGGGCAGTCGCCGCGTATGGGTTTATCTATAAGGAAAAATGGGCCTGGAGTACGGCAATCCTTGCCAATGTACTCAGCTTATTGAGCTTTTTTATGCTCATTCCCGCCATGAGCCGCGGCATTTCGCCGATATATGCCCTGGTCTTTGTCCCAAACATTTTGGCCTACTTCCTCCTGGTGGGGTGGGTTCGAAAAATTGATCCCAAGATCATCGCCATCAGTACGCTTGCAGGCATGGCATATGTCATGGCATTTATGAACGGCGTGGCGGCGACCGATCAAATGTTATCAGGCGGTGATGTCATTTTCCTTGTTGGGCAGCGGCTCAATTGGATTGGCGCCATCGCATGGGGAAGTTTTGTCATCGCCTTATTAAATCGCAAACCCTGGGTCATGCAACTGGGTTTGAGCGCCGCATTGGTGACGCTGGTTGCAGGCATTCCCTTGGGGGTGGTGACATCCATCCAATCGGAAAAATTCTCGATGTTTTTCCTCGCGCCACTCCTATCACTCATTCTGAAAATCCTTTTTGTGCTGCCCAGAAGCCGAACCCTCTTGAAAGCGTGGGTCGCAGCACCACAGACCAATCAATAATCAGCCGTCAAACCATACAGTATCTTGACAATGAAAAACTCTACTGCAAAAAGCCACCAAGAGAGTTTCCCCCCGTCTGGTAGTTTTTTCAGTAGACTCATGAAAAATTTGCACAAAATACATAGGACTTACGCAGTTCGATGAAAGAAATTCC
>CAYFMI010000139.1:0-4937 GCA_964344175.1 uncultured Anaerolineales bacterium | reverse complement strand
GGCTTTAGTGTGACAACAGCCCTGCCGCTGGATGTAGCTGATGGAGCTACGGCCACCCTGCACATTTCCTTCAATGTGACCACTAGTGGTGTCTTCAGTTTTGACATGGACATTAACAATAATGATACCAATGAAAATCCTTATGATATTGCTGTTTCCGGCACAGGCTCAGCGGGAGCATCTGATTGGGTGATCGTCGGTTCGGCGGGCTTTTCGGGCGGGGCGGCCGAATATGTATCGCTGGTGAATGATAATGGCACACCTTATGTGGCTTTTCAGGATGCGAGTAATACATATAAAGCCACGATGATGGAATACACCGGTAATACAACCAGCGACGGTGATGCAACCCCCAATGACGGCTGGGAGTATGTTGGTGCAGCGGGCTTTTCTGCCGGGGAAGCCTACGACGTATCCCTTGCAATTTACAATGGCACGCCCTATGTGGCTTATTCAGATGAGGCAAATGCAGATAAAGCCACCGTGATGAAATTCGATGGCTCGAACTGGGTGAATGTGGGTTCAGCGGGTTTTTCCGTCGATGGAGCATCTTACACATCTCTGGCAATTTACAATGGCACACCCTATGTGGCCTTTTCAGATTGGAACTCTCTTGATAAAGCCACGGTGATGAAATTCGATGGTTCGAACTGGGTAACTGTGGGTTCAGCAGGTTTTTCTGCGGGAGCGGTAGAGTATCCATCTCTAGCGATTTACAATGGCACGCCATATCTGGCCTATGCGGAGGGAAATGCATGGAAGGCCACGGTGATGAAATTCGATGGCTCGAACTGGGTGGATGTAGGTTCGCCAAGCTTTTCTACCGGGGAAGCATTTTTTACATCCCTGGAGATTAATAATGGTACGCCTTATCTGGCTTTTCAAGATGAGCATAATTCATGGAAAGCCACGGTGATGAAATTCGATGGCTCAAACTGGGTGAATGTGGGTTCAGCGGGTTTTTCCGCTGGGGAAGTCTACAACGTATCCCTGGCGATTTACAATAGCGCACCTTACGTGGCCTTTATGGATGAGGCCAATCCATACAAAGCCACGGTGATGGAATTCACTGGCAATACAACTAGCGATGATGATGTAATTTCTAATGATGGTTGGGAATACGTGAGTTCGCCGGGTTTTTCCGCCGGGGATGTAGCATACACATCCCTGGCGTTTAATAATGACACGCCCTATGTAGCCTTTTCAGATGGGGCCAATGCAAGTAAGGCCACGGTGATGAAATATGTTGTTGCACCCACCGTAACCACCCAGGATGCCACAAACGTCGGTACGACAACTGCCACGGGCAACGGCAATGTCGCCGATCTCGGCTCGGAACCCGTTACCCAGCACGGGGTATGTTGGAGTACATCGGCCAATCCCACCATCGCAGATAGTTGTACCGAGGAAGGAGCAAAAGGTTCCACCGGCGCCTTCGCCAGCAGCATGACTAACCTTTCTTCTGGCACCATTTATCATTACCGTACCTATGCCATTAATTCCATCGGTACTTCATACGGTGCTGATCAGACCTTTACCACTTTGGTGCCGGCTGCACCCACCGCTACGACCAACCCGGCCTCAAATATAACATCAACAGGGGCCACACTCAACGGCACGGTCAACGCCAACAACGCCAGTACCGTGGTGACCTTTGAGTATGGTCTCGATACCAACTACGGCTCGATTGCCACAGCTGCCCAAAGTCCAGTAACGGGAAACACGGATACTGCGGTCAGCATTGCGCTATCCGGTTTTTTACCCAACACCACCTATCACTACCGAGTAGTAGGGGTAAACAGCCAGGGTACCACCTATGGGGGGGATATGACCTTCACCACTCCGCCACTCCCCCCCACGGTGACAACCGACACTGCCACCGGAGTCAGTACTACCGGGGCGACGCTGAACGGCACGGTCAACGCTAACGGCGACAGCACCACCGTGACCTTCGAGTACGGCCCAGATACCAACTACGGCAGCACTGTAACCGCTGATCAGAGTCCCGTGACGGGCACGACGAATACGGCTGTCAGCAAAGCCCTCACTGGCCTGACGCCCAACACCACCTATCACTACCGGGTAGTTGGGGTGAACGCCGGGGGGACAACCAATGGGGCTGACACGAGTTTCTCAACGGATACTGTCCCGCCCGATGTGACCATCGATCAGGCCGGAGGACAACCTGACCCCACCAACACATCACCGGTGACCTTCACAGTAGTCTTCGATGAGGCGATCAACGCAGCCACCTTCAGCAATGCCGATGTGAGTGTGGGCGGCACCGCTACAACAGGGACGGTGACCGTCACCGAAATAGCCCCCAACGACGACACCACCTTCGAGATCTCGATTGTGGTCACCACGGATGGCACGGTGCAGCCGACCATCCCGGCAGGCGGCGTGGCAGACCCGGCGGGCAACACCAACACCGCCTCCACCAGCACCGACAACAGCGTGACCTATGACGCCACTGCCCCGACTGACCCCGCCGTGAGCAGTACCAGTCACACCGTCAGCGTGTGGTCTGACGATCCAACGGTAAATATTGAATGGTCGGGCGCAACCGACGCCACCAGCAGCCTGACCGGGTACTCTTACGAGTGGTCCACAGCGGCGGATACGCTGCCGGATACAACGCAAGATATGGCGCATGGAACAGATCCCCACGCGCTGACCAGCCCCTCACTGGCGGATGGGGACAGCCACTACTTCCACCTGCGCACAGGAGACGCGGCGGGCAATTGGACAAGTACGGTTCATCTGGGGCCGTTTCAAATTGACCAGACAGCGCCCTCTGTGCCGACGGGGATGACCCCATCGGATAACGCCTATACCAATGATCTTTCACCAACATTAGCATGGGGAGCATCTACCGATACCGGCGGAAGTGGGTTGCGCACCAGCAGCACGTACCGAGTCGTTGTAAATGGCACGCCGGCCAAAAACTACTACACCGCAAACACCAGCTACACCCCCACCCTGGCCGAAGGTGTTTTCACCTGGAAGGTGTATGCCCGTGATAATGCTGGTAACAACAGCGCCTGGTCGTCTGAGTTTACCCTGACGGTGGACACCACGCCCCCCGCTCCGGTCATCACAGGTCCGTCCAACCCCACGGGTAACGATCCCTTCGACGTGACGATCGACTTCGGCGAGAGGGTGACCGGCTTCGATAGCGGTGACATCATCGTGGGCAACGGAGCGGTCAGCGGAGGCCTGACAGACAATGGTGGAGGCAGCTACACCGCCAGCATTGACGCAACCAGCGATGGTCAGGTCACTGTGGATGTAGGCGCAGCGGTAGCCCAGGACATGGCCGGGAACGACAACACTGCCGCATCGCAGTTCGGCATCACGGTAGATACTGTGAAACCCGATGTGACCATCGATCAGGCCGGAGGACAACCTGACCCCACCAATGCCTCGCCGGTGACCTTCACAGTGGTCTTCGACGAGGCCATCAATGATGCCACCTTCAGCAATGCCGATGTGAGTGTGGGCGGCACCGCTACAACAGGGACGGTGACCGTCACCGAAATAGCCCCCAACGACGACACCACCTTCGAGATCTCGATTGTGGTCACCACGGATGGCACGGTGCAGCCGACCATCCCGGCAGGCGGCGTGGCAGACCCGGCGGGCAACACCAACACCGCCTCCACCAGCACCGACAATACCGTCACCGTGGATACCGTCAAGCCGGATGTGACCATCAACCAGGCCGGAGGACAACCTGACCCCACCAACACATCACCGGTGACCTTCACAGTGGTCTTCGACGAGGCCATCAATGATGCCACCTTCAGCAATGCCGATGTGAGTGTGGGCGGCACCGCCACAACAGGGACGGTGACCGTCACCGAAGTGGCCCCCAACGACGACACCACCTTCGAGGTCTCGATTGCAGTCACTGCGGATGGCACGGTGCAGCCGACCATCCCGGCGGGGGGCGCGGCAGACCCGGCAGGCAATACCAACAACGCCTCCACGAGTACCGACAACACCGTCACGGTGGACGCCACCGCCCCAGCGGCGCCGGGCACGCCAGATCTGGCGGCGGGCAGCGACACCGGTTTATCGAACACCGACAACATCACGAATGACAACACGCCGCAGTTCACCGGCAGCTGTGAGACAGGGGCCACGGTGACCCTGACCAGTTCGGTCGATGGCGCGCTGACCCCAACAGATGTATGTTCAGGCGGCACGTATGACATCACTGTGACCACAACGCTGACTAATGCCGCGCATTCGATAACGGCATCTCAGGTTGACACAGCCGGAAACAGCAGTTCGGCCTCCGCTGGGTTGAGCGTGACGGTGGACGCCACGGCCCCAGCCGCACCGGGCACGCCGGATCTGGCGGCAGGCAGCGACACCGGTTTATCGAACACCGACAACATCACCAATGACACCACGCCGCAATTCACCAGCACCTGTGAAACGGGCGCCACGGTGACCCTGACCAGTTCGGTCGATGGCGCGCTAACCCCAACGGATGTATGTTCGGGGGGCAGTTACGACCTAACCGTGACCCTGAGTGAGAACGCACACAACGTCACAGCTGCCCAGCAGGATGTGGCCGGAAATACAAGTTCAGCATCGAGTGCCCTGGGGGTGACGATCGATACGACGAAGCCGAATGTGTCTTCGACCTCCTCGACCACCCCGGATGGCACGTACAAAATCGGCGATGATATCAACGTCACGGTGACCACCACAGAAACCGTCATCAGCAATGGTTTCAAGATTGGTGTGTTGTTAGACACCGGTGCCTCTGTTTCCACGAGCTACGCCACTGCGACCACCTTCACAGCGACCTACACAGTTGGCGCTGGAGAAAGCACTTCTGATCTGGATGGTAACGCAATTGCATCACAGGGTGTCAACGAGTTGGAGGATTTAGCAGGCAATTCAACAACAAGTCTCTTTAT
>CAYFMI010000138.1:0-5010 GCA_964344175.1 uncultured Anaerolineales bacterium | reverse complement strand
CAAATTAGGATCGGGTGATAAAGAGGATATTGAAGCTTTTACTGCCGAACTCCGAGATGTGCTTAAAAGCCCCTATCTGGATGAAAACGATTTCATGGAGATCGTTAAGATCTGCCGCCAGCTTGGATTGGATGGTCATCGTCTGGCGACCTTGAAAATCGCCCGGGCGCGCTATCCGCACAGTGAAGGGATCTTATTAGCCTTGATTGACGCTCTGGATGATTCCAAGAACCCTCAAGACAACGAAAATGGTCGTTTGATGGTCGAAGAATATCTAGGAGTGGATCATCAATCCGATGGCCCCGTTTTGACCAGCGCTACGGTGCGCCATCAAAGCGCTGCCCTTGGTCTGCTGTTCAATTTTTATAAGAAGGCCAATCAGCGCCAATGGATCTTATCGATCTCGGATTCGGCAGAAAAATTGGGGATTTTAGACTCGTTGATCGAGCGCAACCGCGCCGATGCCTATAAGCGCCTGGGGCAGCTAAAAGAAGCTGAAGTCTCCTTTAAACGGGCGATGGAGTTAAATCCCGAGGACGATCAGGCGGTGGCCTGGTATGCCGATTTTCTGGATGACGAAGGTAAATACGAAGAAGCCTATGAATTGTTTGAAAATGCCATCACCCTGGATCCCGATGACGGTGGCACCTACATTGGTTTGGGCATTCATATTCTCAATCGCGGTTTGATCCGCACCGGGGATCTGGATGGCAGCTACACCGGGCCGGTCTCGCGCAAGGATCGGGTCAAAGCGGTCATGCCCCTGATGATCCGGGCGATCCAGCTCAGGCCTCGGCAGGATTTGGTGCAGCGCATTGTGCGCATCCTGGTGCGGGCGGATGCCATTCCGGAGGCCGAATCGATTGCTAAAGGCCAGGTTCCTGATGGCCCGTTCATCGAAGGCCCGTTGCAATACATTGACCATCGCTTAGGCAAATAACTGGCAATGCCGCCGCGCTACACCTCGCCGCCGAACGCTGCCGACTTCAATGCCCGGGTGTGGGATCTCACCCGGCGCATTCCACCGGGCAAAGTGATGACCTACGGCCAGATCGCCGAAGCGCTCCCGCCGCCGGAGGGGATGAATTTGAAAGATTATCTAACCTTTGGGGCACGCTGGGTGGGCGGCGCCATGGCGGCCTGCCCGGAGGATGTCCCCTGGCAGCGGGTGATCAACGCCCAGGGGAAAATCAGCCTGCGGCGGGGCGCCGAACGTCAGCGAGAATTATTGCAGGCGGAGGGTGTGCACTTTGACGAACGTGGCCGGGTGGACTTAACCGTCTATCGCTGGGGTGGAACAGACACCGACTGAATTTGCCGTTGCTATTGGAATAGAGATGCTCTCCCGAAAGCCAGGAGAGCATCTCTTTTTATGCACGGCTTTTTTTTAAATTGCGCCGGGGAAGGTATTGACTGCAGGGAGCGCAGAGTCGGCGAAGTTTTCTCTGTTTTTCTTTGCGTCTTCCGCGCACGCCGCGGTTAAATGAGCTTTCTGTTTTTTGACTTTAAGAAGGCTCTGCTTTTTTATGGGAAATTGCTTGTTCTCCACGGAGTTTCAAGTACAATCGGTATATTCTGTTGGTATGCGCATGACTTCCCTTGCCAAAGGAGGCAGTTATGAATAAACCGCGTGGACTCAAGAATCGAGAAATTCAACTGGATCTAGATCTCTACCGGGTGGAGGTACCCATTCGCGGGTTGGCAGATGCGGCCTTGAGTGTTGTAGATGTCTTCCCCGATGGTGCGGAACAAACCCTGGTATTGGTACATGGCTACGCCGGTTGCGCCGAAACCTGGGAGTATCAGATCAATCACTTCGCCCACCAATACCGGGTGGTCGTCCCCGATCTGCGCGGGCATGGTCAGAGTGATGCCCCATTTACCGAGTACACGATGCCCGAATTGGTGGAAGATCTCGATACCATCGCCAATACCTTATCGCTGCCTGAGAAGTTTGTGTTGGTGGGACATTCCTTCGGGGGCTCGGTCTGCGTCGAGTATGCCATTGCCCACCCCGAACGCTTGGAAAAGCTCATCCTGATCGCCACAGCGGGGGAATATCCGCTCCCGCGCAGCGCCGCGCTGCTTTCGCGCGTTCCTGTGGCTATCTTTCAACCCCTGTGGAAGTATCGCCCGCGCTGGAACGCAGAGGTGCATGTGATGAAGCGCATGATGCTCAATAATTTGCGCCGCTGGAAGGGCTGGCCGCTTTTGAGCCAGATTCAGACGCCGACCCTGGTGATTACAGGGGAGCGAGACCGTTACTTTCCGCGCTGGGCGTTTGAGCGCGTCAGCGCATCGGTTCCAGGGGCTGAGGTGATCGATGTGGGGGCCTCCAAACACAAAGTACAGTTGGAGCGTCATCAGGCGGTTAATCGCGCCATCGAACGATTTGTCCAACAAGCGGATGGCGAGCGGCGGATGTCGTGGCGTGAGCAGGGGTATAAATCGCAATTGATGGGGGCGCGCCCCTGGTTGAAAAGTTATGGCAAGTTCACACCCTATACCTGTCCGATTCCGCGCCAGCCGCTCTATAAATTCCTGGAAGCAGCTGCCGACCGGATCCCCAATCAGACGGCCACCGTTTTCTATGGGTCGAAGCTAAGCTACCGGCAGCTTGACCGGCAAACCAACCAATTGGCGCACGCCCTGCACGGGTTGGGGGTGCGCCCGGGTGACCGGGTGATGGTGATTTTGCCGAATATGCCCCAGATGATTATGGCCTATTACGCTGTGCAGAAAATTGGCGGGGTAGTGGTACTCTCAAACCCGGAGGCCAATGCTGCTCAAATCATGCAGCAGATTCAGCAAACCGATGCCAAAGTACTAGTGACCTTGAATGAATTTGCAGGATTAGCGCAGGCCGTGCAGCAGTCCATGCATATCAAAGTGATTTTTGCCGATATTCGCAATATCCTATCAAATCGTCTTTATCGGCAGTTGATGGGGCGCTGGCAGGCGGCAGGTTTCCGACCGGCGGAAACGATGCCCGAAAAGGTCAGTGGGTATCCGATGGATCAGTTGATGATGGATGCCTCTCGCGAGCGGCCAAATTTCGATGTCGATAGTGAGGATATGGCCGCCGTTTTGTTCACCAGCGGCACCACCGATGAACCAAAGGGAGTCTGCCTGACGCATGCCAACTTGGTCGCTAATTCTTTGCAGACCCGGCATTGGATCCCCGATGTGGGGTATGGTGATGAGACCTTTTTGGCGGTTATCCCTTTGACGCACAGCTATGGCATGACGACGGCCATGAACATACCCATAGCAATTGGGGCAACCATTGTGTTGCTGCCGGTGTTTGAGTTGGAGCAGGTGTTGGAGCATATCAAAGAATATAAGCCGACCATTTTCCCCGGAGTGCCCTCAATTTATGCTTTCATCAATCAGGCTCCGGGCGTGCGCTCTTACGGTCTTTCTTCGATCAAGGCCTGCATCAGCGGGGCCGCGCCGCTTCCTGTGGAAGTCAAGGAGGCCTTCGAAAAACTCACCCGGGGTCGTTTGGTGGAAGGCTATGGGCTGACAGAGGCCGCACCGGTCACCCATGCTAATCCTCTCACAGAGGCCGAGCGGGGCGGTTCAATTGGTATCCCTATTCCCAATACCGATGCCAAAATAGTCGATTTGATTACCGGAGAAGAACTGCCTTCGGGGAAGATCGGTGAGTTGCTGGTAAAGGGACCGCAAATTATGTCGGGATATTGGCGGCCAGATCAGCGCGATAGCTCCGCAACGGTACTTGAAGATGGCTGGCTGCACACCGGGGATGTGGCCGTGATGGATGCCGATGGTTTCTTCACGATCATTAGCCGGAAGCGCGATACAATTATGGCCGGTGAATATAGCGTCTATCCTCGTGACGTGGAAGAAGTGCTCTATGAAAACAGCAAAGTCCTCGAAGCGGCTGTTGTTGGGGTGGCAGGCGGTGCCAATGGACAGCGGGTGAAAGCCTTTGTGGTGCCGCGCCCAGGAACAAACCTTTCTGCAGAAGAATTGATGGATTTGTGCCGTAAGCGTTTGGATGAATATGCCGTTCCCTGGGAAATCGAATTTCGCGATGAATTACCCAAATCTTTTGTGGGTAAAGTGTTGCGACGGATGTTGGTTGAAGAGTAAAATGTTTCTGCGTGTAGTCATTTTGTTAGGCTCATTATTGGTTACCTTTGCTGTATCTTTTGGCGGGCTGATCCTGTTACAGCCCGAATGGCTTTTCTCGCGTTTGCGACGCCGTTCGCCAGAAGTGCTGTACGCTGTTGACACACAGGAGCGCATTGTGGCCTTAACCATTGATGATGGCCCCGATGCCGGGTCAACGCCCGCAATCTTAGATGTGTTGGCAAAATATGATGCCCAAGCAACTTTTTTTATCATTTCGGAGCATTTGTCCGGTAATGATACCCTTGTGCAACGTATGCTTGCAGAGGGCCATGAATTGGGCAATCATCTAACCGCCGATGAACCCAGCATCCGTTTGCCGATCGCAGAGTTCGAAGCGAAATTGGTGCAAGCCGATGTTGCGCTGTCGGAGTTTGGTGAAGTGCGCTGGATGCGTCCTGGCTCGGGGTGGTACAACGACGAAATGTTGGCAGTGATTGCTGAACATGGTTATCGTTGCGCTTTAGGATCGGTGTATCCCTATGATCCACAACTTGGCTCGGCATGGTTTGCGGCGCGATATGTTTTATGGAAGATTAAACCGGGCGACGTGATTGTATTGCACGATTATCAAGCCCGCGGCCTGCGTACGGCTAAAGCGCTAGACATTATCTTGCCGGAATTACAGCTGCGAGGCTTCAGAACTGTTACTCTCTCGGAATTAGTAAAATGAGCTGCGAAATAGAAAAAGCGAGGTGTCTAATCACCTCGCTTTTTCTATTTAAGGGACAACCTGGAGGGAAATCTAAAAACGCGAGCCGTTGTTGGGGTTGCGATTGCCGCTGAACGAAACCGGATGGTAAGTGGGTTCCTGAGAGACGTACTCGTCGGAAGAATAGGTAGGCTGTTTAG
>CAYFMI010000137.1:0-5164 GCA_964344175.1 uncultured Anaerolineales bacterium | reverse complement strand
TTGAGGATACGATCAATACTGTAATCAGCATCCATGTGATTCTCTTGAGATTCATCGTGTCTTCTCTCCTTGTGTTCAATTCATCTAGTTTTTGTGCAAGTTGCAAGTTGCTTAGTTAAGATTAGATCTTTTTCCGGGCATCACCTCCTTTCAAAGGCATCGCTAATGCGAAAACGGGCGCAAGCGCCAGGCCGCTTTGAGTAGCTGCCAACGATGCGCTAATCCACGCGGCTCAAAAATTAAAAATAACATCAGGGTAACGCCAAAGAACAGAGGCCGCAAAGCCTGGATCATCCCTGCGGCTGTCGCCGGGAACATTTCAACAAAGAAGGGCGCCGACAATGTTGCCCCTTCGATAATCAATTCAACAACAATCGCACCGAAGATCGCCCCCATATTCGTCCCCATCCCGCCAACGACCAGCATCCCTAGCAGCAAAACCGAATCGACCAGGGTGAAGGACTCAGAATTGATGTGCCGAAGATTGTGCGCCGAAAGCGATCCGGCGATCCCGGCGAAAACTGCCGCCAGGAAAAAGGCCTGCAGCTTGTATTTGAAGAGATTGACGCCAAGGAGTTCGGCTGCCAGATCGTTGTCGCGGATGGCGACAAAGGCGCGTCCCAGGCGGGAGCGCGAGATATTGTGCGCGGCAACCGTTGTAAACAGCAACACGGTCAAGGTGAGGTAAATGTATTTACCTGGTTCGTTGAATTCAATCCCGAAGATCACCGGAACTTGAACATTCAACCCTTGCGCGCCATTGAGTACGTCAGGGAAAGCCTGCCGTGTGAACCAGGGGATAATGAATTGCGCCGCCAGCGTCGCCATAGTCAAATAGAACCCCTTCACCCGCAGGGAAGGCAATCCAAAAAATAGTCCCACAGCACCGGCGCCCAGTGCAGCGGACAGCATCGCAACCGGAAAGGGCCAACCCAGATTATTGACCAAAAGGGCCGAAATATACCCGCCCACTGTCATAAATGCCGCTTGCCCGATTGAGATCTGACCGGTATATCCGGTCAGCAAGTTCAGACCCTGCACAGCAATGATCGAAATGCCAATGCGGTTTACCAGAGATACTGTACTCTGACTGGCGTACAAGGGCAGTGTGAACAATGCCACCAAAAATCCCAATAGGGCCACCCACTGCCAGCGGCGACGAATAGTCGCCATATCATAAGCATAACTATAATCAAATTCTCCCGCAGGTCGTTGAATTGCCATGCGCTAAATCCTCTCGATGCGTTTTTGACCAAATAATCCCTCAGGGCGGATGAGCAATACGATTAACAGCACGACATAGGGCATAATCTCTGCCGAATTGCGCACAATCGCCACCTGAGAGACTTTGACCAGGCCCTGCGACAGGCCGATTAACAAACTGCCGACAATCGCGCCGGGGATCGAATCCAGACCACCGAGTAGAACAGCCGGAAAGGCCGCCAGCACAATTAATGACAGACTCAAATCTAGGCCGCTGGAGGTTGCCAACAGGACCCCCCCAACAGCAGCCACCACACCCGCCAAACCCCATGAAATGCCAAAAATACGGCGGATACGCAGCCCCGTACTCTGAGCCAACTCATGATCTTCGGAGGTGGCCCGCATCGCCAAACCGGTGCGGGTGTACTGAAAAAAACCGCCAATCATCACCACACCCACAATAGCGACCACAAACGACCAAACCAAATTCTGTTTGAGTATCAAAATAATCGGGTTATCTTGATACACCAGTGGGGTGATAATTTTGTAGGGATTCTCTGCCGAGAAGATCTGCGGGAAATTGCGCTGTGCGCCGCCGAACACCAACAGCGCCAAGCCCTGGAGCGCCTGACTCAACCCTAAAGTCATCAGGATGATCGATAACAGCGGTTGTCCGGTCATTGGGCGCAGCGCCAGCCGCTCGATGGCAAACCCAATCATCGCCATAATAATCACCGCCAGGAATATCGAAAGCCACAAATTGTATTCCAGCTCTACCGAAAACCACCAGGTAACCAGCGCGCCCAACAACAGCAATTGCCCCTGGGCGAAATTGAAGATATACGATGATTTAAAAATCAACACCAGGCCCAGGGCGATCAGCGCGATCGGCCCGCCTGCCAGGATACCGGTAACGGCAAATTGGGGGAGCAGTTGCCAATTCATGCAGAAACAGCCTCCATTTCCAGGGACGCAATACGAATTGTCGTATTAACCGTGCTGGTGCGCCCATCGCGATATTTCACCACCGCGCTAACTTCGCATTCATCTTGCCCGCCATACATGGCATCGATGATCTCTTGATACCGCTCGGAAAGCAAACCACGGCGCAGCTTACGAGTGCGGGTCATTTCGGCTTCATCGGCATCAAATTCTTTGTGCATCAGCACAAACTTGCGAATGCGCGCCCCCGGCGGCAAAGATTGATTTACCCGCTCTACATCTGTGCGCACCAATTGATAGATCTCAGATTTCTGCGACAAGTCCATAAAAGTTGTGTAGGGAATGCCGCGTTTCTCTGCCCAACGCCCGACATTGTCAAAGTCGATATTAATCAGCGTTGTGACATACGCACGGTCTTCAGCGCCAACGGCCATGGCATGTTGGATATAGGGACTAAACTTCAAGCGGCCTTCCAAATATTGCGGTGAGTAACGCTCCCCGCTGGCCAGGGTAATCATATCCTTGACACGATCTAAATAGATCACATGCCCGTCTTCGTCAATATACCCGGCATCACCGGTATGCAGCCAGCGCGCCCCATGTTCATCGGTTGTCAGCGCGGCGGCGGTGGCTTCGGGGTTTTTGTAATACCCAACAAAGATATTCTCACCACCGATGAGAATTTCCCCATCATCTGCTATTCTAAACTGAATCCCCGGAAGCGGCGTTCCCACACTGGCAAACTTAACATCTTCATCGCGGTGCTGGGTGCCCGCCGCAGCTGTCTCGGTGGAGGAATAGACTTGCTTCAGGTTAACCCCCAGGGCGCGGAAAAAGCGCAGCATATCCGGGCTGAGCGAAGCTCCAGCGGTAATGGCCGTGCGCACATGGATCAGCCCCAACTGATCGCGCAAAGGAAAAAACACCAACTTCTCCCCCAGCCAATTCAAGAACGACAGCCACGGCCCAATAGCCTTTTTCTCATAACGCATATCGGCGACTTGATAGCCAATCGGTAAAAACAGGTTGTACAAAAAGCGATTGATCCAGGTGGTGTCAGTAATACGCACTTGAATAAGGGCCGTCAGATTTTCCCACAGGCGCGAGGGGTAGAATAACAAATCCGGCGCAATTTCCCGGATATTCTGGCGTACGGTTTCGGGGGCCTCGGGGAAGTTGACAATAATGCCATACATCACATGCGGCGTCACCGCAAGCGTGTGCTCCGCTATCCAGGCCAGGGGCGTGAAGGAGAGAATGTTGTCGGTATCGAGGCGCGGCTCGATGGTGTGGAATCCCTCTACGGCGGCGAGGAAGTTGTTGTGGGTCAACATGACTCCTTTCGGGAGGCCCGTCGTACCCGATGTGTAGCACAAGTTGGCGAGATCATCTCCACTCCCCGCAGCAACCAACCCGTCGAACAAATCTGGCTGCTGGTGGTGGAGTTCTTGCCCCAACTTGATGACATCTTCATACGACGTCAGCCAGGGATCATCGTAACCCCACATGCCGCGCGGTTCCCAGTAGATGACCCTTTGCACACTCGGTAGGCTGCCCTGGATTTCAAGGTGCTTATCACACTGCTCTTGATCTTTAGCCAGCGCAAATTTCGACTCGGAGTGCTTAATGACATATTCCATTTCGCCAGGTGCGGCATCGGTGAAGATGCCCACAGTGACGCCGCCGGCAGCCATGATAGCCAGATCGGCCCACATATATTGGCGGTCATTATCCCCAACAATACTGACTTTATCGCCGCGCTCCAGCCCTAGCGCAACCAACCCCAAAGCGAAATCGCGCACCTGTTCAAAGGAATCTTGCCAGGTGTATTCCTGCCAGATGCCAAAATCTTTCTGGCGCACAGCCACTTTGCGATCGCCGTAGCGCTGGACTTTTTCCATAAAATGCTTGATGAGGGTATCGAGGCGCTCAGGCATGATGATACTCCTGCCCCAAATAGGCTTGAATAACCGCCGGATTCGAGCGAATCTCTTCAGGGGTGCCTTCGGCAATTTTACTGCCAAAGTCGAGTACTACAATGCGCTCGGCAATATCCATCACCAGGCCCATATCATGCTCAATCAACACAATCGTGGTGCCTTGCAATTCATGAATATCAAGGATGAAGCGAGCCATATCCTCCTTCTCCTCGAGATTCATACCCGTCATCGGCTCATCCAGCAGCAGGATATTTGGCTCCAACGCCAGGGCGCGGCCCAACTCCACTCGTTTGCGCAAGCCATGGGGCAACGCGCCGACAACCGCTTTACGGATGTGTTCAATCTCTAGAAAATCGATAATCTCTTCAACCACGCGTCGATGCCGAATATCTTCACGGTGCGCCAGCCCCCAGTAAAAGATACACTCCAACATGCCAGCTTTCATCTGCACATGGCGAGCCGCCATCAAATTATCCAGCGTACTCAGACCAGTGTAGAGAGCAATATTCTGAAATGTGCGTGCAATACCCAATTCGGCAATCTTATGGGTGGGGGTCTTGGTCAGATCGCGCCTTTCAAACAAAATTGAACCGCGATCTGGGCGGTAAAACCCACTGATGCAATTCAATGTGGATGTTTTACCGGCCCCATTTGGCCCGATGATTGCCAATATCTCACCCCGATGAATATCAAAACTAACATTAGTTAGCGCCTGTGTTCCCCCAAAACTCAAAGAGATATTATCAACTTTCAAATGGACTGAATTGTTTTTCATAGGCAGCGTCTTTCCAATACGGTTAATTTTCGATTAGATCCCAAAGATCATTTGCAAACAGCATATTACAAAACCTAACCTGATACGTGATTTTCTCCAGGATACCTGAAGTCTCACCATCGTTAGGAACATATGAAGAACTTTGGGTTATAACACGGCCCTGGGACAACCGTCGCGGGCGGACTATTATTTTGTACAAAAATATACGGTTAGGAATGGTGGAAAAGCAAATCTTGTTTGCAATATTCATTATACTTTACTTTCCGGTAAGTGGGTAGAGAAAATGGTCTCAACACGTGGTAGA
>CAYFMI010000136.1:0-5254 GCA_964344175.1 uncultured Anaerolineales bacterium | reverse complement strand
ACCAGGATCGGACTTCCACCGACTAGCAGACGATAGCTTTCAGGACACACAATGCGGCTTTGGGCGTTCAATTTCCTGGTTCGCAAAGGTTATCGTGCTGACAGTGCCACACAGGGGGTCGCTGAAGAATGCAGCAGCGAAGCTGCCATCCAATTGCTGAATGCGCATTTTCCGTTTGACACTAATTTCTATGCCTGGGCACATGTCATTGTACTCAACACCTGCCGCAAGTATTTCCGAAGTCAACAAAAAAAATCTCTTGTCCCCGATAACCAGCTCATTGCTCTTGAAAGCGTACAAAACTATCTGGAAGCTTCGTCGCACACTGATAGAGAGTACCTTACATATTTGCGAGACACTTTGATCGATGCACTTTCTAAGCTCCCCAATGCCCGAAGAGAGGTAATTGCGCTTACCTACTTGGAGGAACTGACACCCAAAGAAATTGCCGCCAAAATGGGCAAAAGCCTCGGTGCGGTATATAGTTTACGCTTCTACGCCCTTCAGGATTTACGGAAGATATTAGGGAAGAACAGGAATAACCTTTATGAGTAAGAGTGAATTCGACGCAAACCACCAACAGTCGTCATTAATTAATCTCATTGCAGATTTAAAGGCTATTGGCACACAATCACTGGCAGGTGTGGACGAGGAAATGTTATCATTACTTGTAGACGAAGCTCGAAAGGGCATTGATATTTCGAGACGTTACCCAGCGTTCTATCAGAACATACTGGCGAATGCCGATTTGCGCCAAGCCTTTACCGACGTATTGGAAGCATTAGAAATGGAAGAACGGAACGAACACGTCCCGCTGCCTAATCCGACGGACGTAAACCTGGATTTTCTCACCAAAGCATCTCCCCAACCTGTTCTAGAACTGCTCGATCATCATCAGTGGCGGATCCGCTGGGCACAAACCTTCGAAAAAATTGAGGCCATTTTTTCCCCCGTTGAGCTGGTCTACCGCCTGGATCCCATATTATTAGACGATCCCTGGTTTACGCTGTTGAAAGAAGATTTCGAGATTGCCAGCTCATTGTATTCGATCGTGCTGGATTGCACCCTGGCAAAAGATCATAATGCTTTGACCCCTTATTTACGTTTGGCTATCACCCTGGGGTCTACAATTGTTGACCCTCCCTTCCCCATCCTGGCGCACCTGGAATGGGGCAGCTACAATGCAAGCATCCCCCTTTCTGAAGCAGGGCGCATTCGATTACCAGACATTCCTTTGAACGCGGTTTTCGATGATGAATTTTACCCCATCGAAGTCGAATTCAACTTCTCGTTGGCAACCCTCTCTTGAGCTATGCCTGAAAAGCCATCCCACGAGGCTTACCTCGATCTTGCCGGACAATTGTTTAATGGGCAAATTTCCGAGAGTGCTCTCCCCTCTGCAGTTTGTCATTTACATCCCCCTGACAAAACACCCCTAATTCAACTGGCACAGCATTCCGAAGACGAGTCATCATCCCGCCCGCGACTTGCCTGGGCTATTACTGCCATTGCCGACGCCGCGGCAAATGAGCATAAGACAACGCTGTTCCTACGATCTCTGGCAGCCTGGTATCTGGGACGAGGCGCCAACCATTGGGTGCAGCCCAAACGAGTGGCTGCTGCCATTGAGCGCGCCCGCCGGGGGTTCGAACAATTGGGTGAAGCGGGCTGGGTGGCCGCCTGCGACTGGCAGACCAATCATCTTGTCTGGACGAAACCGAACGTAACCTTAGCTACAAAAACCTTGCAAGCCGCGCTAACAGGCCTACAACGCGCCGGACTGGACGACTTCGTACCCCATTGCCACTTGGCACTGGCAAATGCGCAAATACGGATTGGAGAATATGAACAAGCGAAAGAGAATATCCAAATCAGTGAAGGTATATTTGCGTTACACGGTCAACTTATAAATCAGGCCCGTTGCTGGTTTACCGAGAGCAGCCTTTTGCGCCGACAATCGCGTTTTGAACAGGCCATAGATAGATTAAAGCAAGCTCTACATGTCTTTCGAAGCGAAGATTTGCCCGTTGATATTGCCAAAGCCTATTATCAATTTGCGCTGATTCGCGTCCTGCAAACCGATGATCTCCCCAGAGCGATCTCGGATTTCGAGCGCGCGGTAGCCATCTTTCGAGAATGCGATCTCGACCTGTGGCAGGCGGCTACCAAGACATATTTAGGCTCCATTTACATGCAAAATGGCCGCTTTGGGCTGGCAGATGAGCGCCTTCAGCAAGCCCGGATAAGTTTTGAACGCCATAGTGTCTTGGGTTTATTGGCCGACAATTTAAATGACAGCGGTAAATTGAACGCCCGCCGGGGTTTGCACAACCTCAGCTTGAAACAATACCAACAGGCCAAATCTATTAATGACCAGCTAGGATCAAAGATACAAGCAGCCCTGGCACTGATGAATATCGGGGAAACATACGGTCAACTCGGGCGCTACCAGGATGCCTTACATCACCTGGAGAAGGCCGATCAACAACTGCACGCCTTTGGGGATTACCTGCGCCTGGGCACTTGCAAAAGGTATATTGCCGACATCTGGCTTCAGTTGGGGGATTTATCGCTGGCCCTTGAATACATCGACTCGGCAGCCGAGTGTTATGAAAAAGCCGGGCATAAAGCCTACTTCGCGGCTATCCATCGTTTACGGGCGGGCATATTCTTCCAACAAGGAGAGCTTGCTAAAAGCATGGTCTGGCTAAAACAAGCGCTAAGCACCGCCGAGTTACATGAAATCGAACCACAGATTGCAGTGGCGCAGCGACTACTCGGCGAAGCATGCCTACACACGGGTCAGCACCGTCAATCGAAAGATCACCTGGAAGGCGCACTCGCCAAGTTTGAAAATATGGGCATGATTATGGAAGAAGCTGCCAGTCTGGTGGCGTTAGGGAACTACCACCTTGAGGTTGGCGCGCACACCAAAGCGGAATCTGCCTTCAAGCAAGCTTTGAATCTCAGCCAGGGGGATTTTCCCGAGAGCGATTGGCGTGCTCAAGATGGGTTGGCAAACTTAGGCGAAGCACGGAATGACCTAACCAACGCGTTGCGCGCGTACCGCGATGGAATAGATGCCCTGGGAAAAATTCGTCAAAGCTTCTGGCAGCCGGCTTTAGCGGGATCATATCTGCAATCACCGGCCAGTTTCTTCGATGCTGCCGTCTCCTTTGCTGCTTCGAATAACTTGGCCGAGGATGCGCTGAAATTCATTGAAAGCAGCAAAGCTACCACCCTGCTTCAACAATTCGATGTAGCAAGATCATACGATACCTCATCATCAACAGATTTAGATACTTTGCGAGGTGAAATCAACTGGCTGCAGGAACAGCTGAGAGCATCGTCAAAACAAAACAACCCGCTCCAGTTTGCCATCCAATCGCGCCAGTTGCGCCTGCGGCTGGCCGAAAAGACCAGCGAATACGACAGCCTGCTGGCACAGCTTGAACGCCGGCGACCTGACACTACGGCTATCCCTCATACATCTTTTCATATCGATTTGACGTCATTTCGCACCGCAGCCAACCAAATGTTGGGAAAAGCCTGGATAGCCGTGGACTATTATCTAACCGAAACCAACCTGATTACAGTAATGGTTTCACCCGAAATATGTGAGGTGTCCTATTCTTCTCGTTCAAACCAGGTAGATATGGCGCTGGATGAATGCCGAAAATCCTGGCAACAAAGCGGAGTCTTGTTTCAGCGCGATCTCGAAATCCTAGGGGGGTGGCTGCTTCCACCGGCAATTGCACCTCACCTCGCCCCGGAGACCGTGGTTTTGATATCTCCCCATAGGCTGTTACACGGCATCCCCTGGGCAGCATTACAACCCGCCTCCATCGATCAACCTTTGATCAACCTATGCATACCGAGTATCGCGCCTTCGTTACAAACCCTGGCTTTCCTTTGGGCGCGGGCAGCAGCGGCATCCTTGCCAGGCCCTGAACACGGGCTGGTGATTGGCTTATCCCGATTCCCCAATGCTCAAGAAGAACTCCCGGCTGTTCGGGATGAAATTGATGCTTTGCAATCTCAAATCGGCCCTCAGGTTCAATTCCTGCTCGAAGAGCAGGCCGCCTGGAAGCAGGTGCTATTGCTTCGGAATCAGGATCATGCCCGGGGGCTGGCGCGCTTTGCCTGGCTGCATTTCGCCGGTCATGCTTTTGCCGATCCACATACCGGGCGCTTGGGTGGCTTCACCCTCTGGGACAGAGATATTCGGTTAGATCAACTGCGCGATTTAAACCCACTTCCCCAACTGGTGACCTTTTCCGCTTGCAACAGTCTATATAGCTATTTCTACGAGGGCGACGAACCTGTGGGGCTGCCAACAACTTGCCTGATTGCGGGGGCTAATAGTGTGGTAGGTAGTACTAGGCCGATCCTCGACCAAGCCGCTCAGGAATTTACCGTAGCGTTTTTCCGTCATTTCCTGAGAGGCCTCGCACCCGCCCACGCTGTCGCCATGTCTCAGAGAGAGCTGATTGACAACCAGAAAGAACTATCCGCTTGGGCGAGTTTTACGTGTATGGGAGTTCCGTAATACCTCTGATGTGCGTCATCCCCCGACTTCTTAAATGAAGAAGCCGCAGTCTATAGATGACTACGGCTTCACGCTCAGTAGCGGGGCCAGGACTCGAACCTGGGACCTTCGGGTTATGAGCCCGACGAGCTGCCACTGCTCCACCCCGCGTTGCTTAACGAACGGGCGGCATTATAGCATGCGGATTCTGATGCGTCAAGGCGCATCTTCATCGAAGAATAAAGCCAGCCATACTTCCCAGTTTTCGACGGTTTGGATTTGGACTTCAATAGGTTCTAGTGACACAGGGGTGGCATTGGGATCAACCAGGGGGATGATCAGGTGATCGCCTTCTGCGTCGCGCAGCATGCGCGCGTCCTGGTAGGCCCATTCTTCAACCAGGGGAGCTGAGGCGGCTTCGACGACTTGGGTTGCAAGTACAATTTTGGTCAATTGAATGGCGCGGCTTTCATCTTCAAGGCGAGCGGCCTCTTCGGAGAGCCTCCGTAACTCAGCCACACGGTTATTGAAGCCTAACACCAACAACACCAGGATCCCCATAATGATGATGGTAAACACATAACGTCCGCGAAGGATCACACTCATGATCTCATCTTACCGCGACAAATTCAACCCCGCAAGCACGAACCTCACGGCTTTCTTAAATTTGTTCTATACCAGAAATTTACCGCAGAGAACGCCGGGTTCGCTGAGTTTTTTAAATTT
>CAYFMI010000135.1:0-5292 GCA_964344175.1 uncultured Anaerolineales bacterium | reverse complement strand
GACAGACACTTCACCTGCCCGTCGGCTCCGATCCACAATCGCCGGAACTCGTAGACGCCGCGCGGTCAACCGCATTCATTCACTTTCATCGCCAGGCAACGAACTGTAAAACGCCCCTAGCGCAGCCCCGCCGATCGCGCCGAATATGAAGAGCCTTCCTAGCGCTAATAAATTTTCCATAATAGACAGAGTAGAAAGATCAAAATCCAATAAGATGTCACTCAAGAAATATGTCGCTCCCCCGAAATAACCTCCTATTCCGAAACCTAAGCTGCTATAAAAAACCAACGAACCGATCTTCTTTCGACCAACTGTCATCAATCCCAGCAGGAGACTGCTCAAAATTCCCATCACCGCGCCAATGGGCACTCCAAAAAGATATAAAGCTCCGTGTTCGCTGCCGCCATAAAAACCAACTAAATAAAGGATATCATATGATGGGTATCCTACCAATACAGAACTAACTGCAAAACTAAGCGCACCAACCCAGATGTAACGTAACCATCTGGTAGATTGTCTGGAAGCACTCAACGCAAAGCCGCCGATTGCTCCGCCGAGACCACCTCCTAAGGCTATGCTGACAAGATAAGGAACCGTATCTCCCCCAATCTCCCATATCATGCTTGGTATCTGAATCGTTATCATCCTATCCAACCAGACAATCAAATTACTCCAGACAATCAGACCTACACCAATACCGCTCAATACCCCCCCCCCGAATCCCAAAGCCCCAATCAGAGCGCCGCGCAATCGTTGTTTCATTGTTGTGTCCATCAGACCTCCTTGCCAAAACCTCACGGCCCGAAGGCGCTATTTAGCCATAGCCGCGCGTCCGGCATTACATCTACGATCTTGCCGATGAAAGCGCCTTTGTAACGCCCGTTTGCGCCAAGCCAGAGCCGCGCATGGGGAGCCAGGACGTTCGCCGAGATGCGGCTCTCCGAGAGCGCCAACAGGCCATAACCCCCGTCTTTGGCGATGTAGAGGACAACGTTTGTAGGGTTCAGGCCAAACCCGGGCAGCAGCCGCGCCTGTGAGTTCAACCAGACCTGCTGCTCCACCCGGATCTCGCATGGCGACAGGCATTTCACCCGTGCATTGGCGCCGACCCACAATCGCCGGAACTCGTAGACGCCGCCGGTCAAGCGCAGCGTACCGCGCGCCTGCACGATCACGTTCTGGTAGTCTCCCGGGGGTAGTTCCATACGCTCACGCGGCAGTACCAGCACATCGGGCGCGCCGGGCGCTGCTTCAAAGGTTGGCAGCGAGGGCATCTCCAACACCGGCAAGTTTACGGGGGTGTACAATTCGCCGCGCAGGTCGGCGTTGGGGTGCGTCTCCAGGTCATTATAGTACAGGTCTCCCCTGACTCTGGCCTGGGCGCCAACCTGGATACTGTCGGCGGCGAGATCGGTTTGTGTTTTCAAGCGGGCTGCTGCGTTGATCTGGATCTCGACCGAACCCGGGCCATCTGGCCCGTCGTTGACGCCGATATCGCCGCTGTTCACAGACACCCCGGCGCCGATTTCTACGCGTTGGTTTGCCAGGATGACGTAATCACCGATGTCTTGTGAGGGGGTATCCGCAAGTGTTGCCGTCGGAGTGGGCGTGAACGTCAATGTATATGTCGGTGTTGGTGTGTTGGTGGGTGTAGGTGTCGGTGTCAGTATAGGCGTATTGGTCATCGTGGGCGTAGGCGTCAGGGTTGGGGTATTGGTAGGCGTGGGGGTTGGTTGTGCAACTATGGAGACGCTTACATCGTCAATATACCACTCGATAGCTCCTTGCGACTGAACAACGATAGGATGAATCGCGGATACCTGAGAGCTTGGCTCGTATGAGTTCGGCGGATCAATCCCTTCGAGATTTGAAGATGGGGGCAGGGGTGCCCAGCGCAGCGGCGGGCCGGGCGTGGCCCCCGGAACCAGCAGTTTATAGATGGGATGTCTGTTCTTGGAACTGTCGAGATATTCCCCGCGGGGTTGGACTTCAAGAAGCGCGCCGCTCGAATCCGGAACCCAGCCGCAATAGCTTGTGTACCAGCGCCATTTGTAGGCGTGGGCCACTTCTTGTTCGGTTGCCGCGTCGAACATGGTGGGGTATTGCCAATACAGGTTCAGCGTTCGGTTGGTGCGGGATTCGGGCACGCCGATCTTCTGCATATAATAGCGTCCATCGGGGGAATAGCCGCGTTCGCCTTTGTCCACGATATTCGAGCGGCTGTTGCTGAGAATGGTCAATTGAAAGCCCGGGAGTTTTGTTGCTATATCGTCCACAAGCGTACTCATATTCAATGCCATCCAGTACGGCAAACGCGGGTCGGCAGAAACCAGAAATACCGGGGAAACATTGTCCAGGAAAAACAAATTCTCTGCTTCTTTCAGAAGTTCCAGATTTTCAGGCGTTTCATCCAATCGCTCCAGTTCCCACCCTGCCAGATCAGGCACTTGGATAATAGAGAAAGGATAGTAGGACGAGGTCACATGATGGTCATCCAGCCAGAGCGGGGTAGCAAAATAGTTCTTGTCGATCAGGTAATATTCGTTCGTCGCGAAGTCCACCAACATATCCTTGCCCTGTTCTTCAGAATGTAAATTTGATGCCAGCCAGCGGCCATCAGGAGAGAGCGTTATTCCCATAGCCCCAAACTCCGCGCCGAAGAGCAATTCGGCAGTACCATTGACGCTGTCCAGATGGTTTTGCCCTGGCGGGGTGCTTGGGTAGACAAAACGGATCCAATAATAACCAGAGCATGAAAATAACAGCAAAATGATGAGGCCTTTTTTGAGGCTGAAACGAGATTTGCGCTCATTATGGGTGGTAGTTGCGAAGATCAAACTGAATGGGAAGACGAATACAAGCGCCCATGCAGCCAGCGGGAACGTTTCCGGCCGGGATGAAAACGCTGCGGGTGTTGCGGCTGCCGCCCGGAAGCGCAAACGCAGCATTTTCCCGCTGAAATCGGCCAAAGAGATTGTGACCGGCTGCCAGCCGCCCCCTGTGGCTGCCACCTGCCCAATCTCAGCCCAGGTTTCCCCATTATCGGTGGATGCTTCTACGATCCCTTGCCCGTCAGCGGCCATATTGTGCCAGAAACGCAGTTCTGTGGGCGCGGTTTCGTTCGTCAGGTCTATTTCCCCTGCCAGGGTGAGGGCGGCCCCGTCTGTGTTAGCGTGCCAGGCGATTTGCTCGGAGTGAAAATCCAGATTTGTGCGGGCAAAACCGCCGGCCGCATCCCAACGCCGCCAGCCTTCGAAATCGTCCTCGAAGGGCACAGTAAATACCAAGTCGGGGGCCATTGTTTCTACGGCTATATCATCCAGCAGCCATCTATCGGTTGTATCTCCCGTAATCAGACGGAAGCGCAGAGAAAGCGGCCCATATTCCGAACCGGTATAAGGCGTCAGGTCAAGGGTTATGGACTGCCAGGGGAGCGCGCCAACGGGCAATTGGCGATGGGGTTGCCAGGTTGCGCCGCCATCCAGGGAGACTTCGACGGTCGCTGTGGCATCTTCGGACAGTGTGGTGGTTGTCCAAAACGTCAGCCGTGCCTGGCGGGAGGTTGTTAAGTCAAAAGATGGTATTAGCGCAAGAATAGATTCGCTTCCCACCGGCTGCGCGCCAACCCCGTCGCTGTCCCAGGCGGTGATGGGGCTATGGGCATCGCCCGTATTCAATCCCCACCCCCCGGTCGCCGTCCAATTGCCGGGGCCGTTTTCCATATCATCGCCGAAGAGCAGGTTTGTTTCTGGTGTGTAGGAAACCGTGTGGGTAACAATACTGCCCACCGGCGGGGCAGCACCCCCAACGACATTAATGAGTTCCGCGTCCCCGGTGGAAACCCGGACGGCGCTCATTTTATAATCTCCGCTTCCCGTCGAGGTCAATGTGACTTCATAGTCTCCAACCGCATCGCCCGGCAGCAGGATGAACTCTTCGTTTTGCGCGTTGCCGGTATAATAAGCCCCAGGAATTTCGAGGACGATCTGGCCGCTGGCGGGGTCATAGCCAACGCGCCGTCCCGACGGGTCGGTGACCAGAATATCCACCGGCGAGTTGACCAGAAAGGCCAGGAGTACATCTACGTAATTGACTCCAATGATGGGCGGTTGATACGGGCTGCTAAATAGTAGCGGATTGGTGCGCGCATCAGATGGCAATTGGAGGCCGCTCAGAATTGCGCCAACGACTTGTTGCGTTTGTTCATCGCCGCTGATCAAAACGTGACCGGGGTCTACACTATCTCCAATTCGCACCCTTTGATTCGGGACGTCGGGCAATCCTGACAATCCTTCGAACTTCGCACTGAATGCCGGGATCAGATTGTCTCCAACCGGGTCTTCCACACCCTCAGTGCTGATCTCGCCATAAGGCCAGTCTTGATAGTAGCACTGGAAAAGAGTGCACCACGAATCTCCGCCAGAGTCCACCGTGGGAAATTCGACGACCGTGTTCTGCTCATCGGCGTAAAGGAAATACAGGCCATCATAAGCATTGGGGTTCTGACCTAACAACTTGAGGGCTTCCGTACAGGCTGAATCGTTCAAACCCAACGTTTCCAGCAAATAATTGGGTTCACGCCCTAAACCTGTTCCAGGATTCAGGTAGGGAGATAAGGCATTGTCCGGCAGCATTTCCCGCAAAGAGCCAATGCCGGGATGATCCGGGTCGAATGGATCGGCGTGGGAATAGGTGTACAGGACTGGATGCGGGCACAAAGGCAGTTCGGCTAAATCAACCACCGAACAAGGCTCTGAGAAAACCAGCGGCTGATAACGCTTGAGAATCAATAGATCCCACAAAACTCTATCCATGAGTTCTTTTAGAAGGACACCGCCGCTAATTCCGGCAGCTTCCTCATCAAGATAATCTTTCCAGGTCAGCCCTTCCCAGGTGGCGTAATTGAAGGGAAAGCCATGGTGGGGGGAGGCAATAAAGACAGCCTTGTTGACGTTATCTTGATAGGATAATGTGCCTGCAACTTGCGGATCCCCCCAGCTAGACAACCCCTGGATATACGCGCGCAAGACCATGCCGCCCATGCTGTGCACAACCACATCGGCTTTGCCATCCGGATTCACGTAGCCGGGTAATCCTCCAATGGGCGCCCCATCCGCGCCCACGTTATTTACCAACACCTGCCGTAAGAAAGCCGCCGAATTCACATTGGATTGCCGCCAGTCGTATGTGACAGGAAAAAGCGTAGCGTTAAGTTCATAACCCATTTTGAGAAGATTATCAATCAAGGGTTTATAACTCCCTATAAATGGGTCAAGGTGCGGCCCCATCGAG
>CAYFMI010000134.1:0-5445 GCA_964344175.1 uncultured Anaerolineales bacterium | reverse complement strand
CCGGCGTTCTCTGCGGTAAATTTCTGGTATAGCACAAATTTAAGAAAGCCGTGGTGCGTACTTTAGTCCTAGTGGGCGCGAGATGTGTTTGTTGGTATAATGGCTCACATCAAATCAGTACAACACTATGACAAAAGGTCATATTTGAAAGGAGAAAGCCATGAAAGGCCAAAAAACAGTGATTGTAGCTGTGTTAGCGGCTCTGCTTGTAGCCCTTGGGGCTTTCATCAATGTTAAGGCAGCAGATCAAAAAACCTTGCGTATCGAAAATAAGACTCGCCTGGATGTTTGGGTAGAGATTTACACCAATGATGCCTGGACAAAAGACGAGGGCAACAAGAATGCAAATTACCACACACACGATGCAACCGATTACACAGATTTCACAAATGGGCTTCGTATTGTGATTGTCCCCGCGTTTGGAACTGTGGATATTGCCCTGGATGAAGATAGCACCTATTATTACCAATACCGCCTTTGTGGTAAGAATTTGGCTGATATTGTTGATGCACAAATCGTGATGAAGAAAGATATCACTCTGACCTTATTCCCGTGCGATACTCAGCCGACGACCATGCAGGTGAAGAACCACCTTGGCGTAACCATCGATTTGGAATTAATTGGCTACGAAGAAATATCTGTTGATATTCCGCCGGGGCTAACGGTTATCGAAGTGTATTCAGGCGAGACGATCTACAAATACGATGCTTGTGATAGGGATTTCAACGGTGTGGTGGATATTCTGCCCAACAGTCGTACACAGTTCGTTCTATATTCCTGTGAATGGTATGACAGCCCCGCCCGCGAATATGGCGGCCTCAATCCGGTGGGCTTCCGTCTGATCAATCATGCTTCGTTCCCGATGATATTGACACTGATCGGGCCAGAAAATTACTTGGTCACTGTCGAGCCTGGCGAAAACCGTGTTCAGCTTGTGGCAGGCGTTTACACTTACAGCTACTACATGGACTACGAGTTAATTTCGGGAAGTTTCTTTGTTTCGCCCAATGGCAATGGCATTGCCATGTTCAGCCCGTCGTATACGATTGATTATGGCACTGCCGAAGAAGACCTGGAATAAAACACTGGTTTAACCATCGCGCTCACCTCTCAGGTGAGCGCTTTTCTTTTTAACGCCCAATGACGAAAGTGATTAATGTCATGTTTACTTGTCAGACAATTGACTTTTCGACGATTTGTTGCTAAACTAAAATTTGTCAGACAAGTAGCTCAACAGCTTAAGACATCGGTAGGATAGTTTCGTTTTTTGGGATAATCGTGGTGTAGTGATATGAGCACAATTCTAGTTCGTCATGTCCATACATTAGTAACAATGGATGACCACCGTCGCGAAGTCGCGGATGGTGGTCTTTTTATTCGCGATGGTTTCATAGAGCAGGTGGGGCCAACATCCGAGCTGCCCGCCACCGCCGATGAGATCCTTGACCTTCGAGATCATATCTTATTGCCGGGGTTGATCAATACGCATCACCATTTCTATCAGACCCTGACCCGTGTGGTTCCTGCAGCCCAAGATGCAAATCTATTCAACTGGTTGAAAACACTCTATCCCATTTGGGCGCGCATGACACCTGATCATATTCGCGTTTCTACAAAGACCGCATTGACAGAATTAGCGCTTTCCGGATGCACAACCGCGAGTGACCATTTGTATCTGTTTCCGAATGGCTCACGCCTGGATGACGAAATTCAGGCGGGGCTTGAGGTCGGGGTGCGCCTGCATGCTGCGCGCGGTTCGATGAGCCTCGGAGAGAGCAAGGGCGGCCTGCCTCCCGATAGTGTTGTGGATGACGAAGACACGATCATTAGAGATAGCCAACGGCTAATTGAAGCATATCATGACCCTGGCCCTGGCTCTCTCACTCAAATCGTTTTAGCGCCTTGTTCCCCGTTTAGTGTCACGGGCGATCTCATGCGCCAGTCGGCTGCCCTGGCGCGTGAATATGGCGTGCATCTGCACACACACCTGGCTGAAACGCAGGATGAAGAAGCCTTCTGCCTAGAAATGTTTGGGCATCGCCCGGTCGGATACATGCAAGAAGTCGATTGGGTGGGGAATGATGTTTGGTTTGCACACTCGGTGCATGTGAACGAAGAAGAAATTGACGTCTACGCACATACGGGTTGCGGTGTAGCCCATTGCCCCACTTCGAATATGCGCCTTGCGTCGGGGATTGCCCCAATTCTAGAAATGTTGCAAGCCGGTGTAAAGGTTGGTGTGGGTGTGGATGGCTCTGCCAGTAATGATGGTTCACACATGTTGGAAGAAGTGCGCATGGCAATGCTGGCCTCGCGCGTGCGTGCCGGATTGATGGGGGCCTCACTTTCAGGAGATGACGCGCCCCCCTTAATGACTGCCCGCCAGGCGTTAGAGTTAGCAACTCGTGGCAGCGCCTCGGTATTGGGGCGCAGCGATATTGGTTCTCTCGAAGCAGGCAAAGCCGCCGACTTCTTTGCTATTAACCTTAATCGTATCGATTACGCCGGAGGCCTCCACGATCCGGTCGCGGCCGTTGTTTTCAATTCCCCTGTAAAAGCCAATTACACAGTAGTGGGCGGCAAATTCATCGTCAAAGAAGGTCGAATGGTCACGGTGGATGTACCTGACCTTATAACAAAGCATAATGCGTTGGCGGCACAGCTACTTAATGGTTAATATCTGACGTCGAGACGTGCTGACGTCTTGACATTGAACTGAGATGAAAGGTTGCTATGTCTCAAAATGTTATCACCAATCGAACCCAATTACTCGTCGATGTTGCCATGGGGCGTAAACCAGCAGATACTGTCATTCGAAATGGACAATGGGTTAATGTACAGTCTGGTGAAATTATCCGGCAAATTGACATCGCTATTTCAGGCCAATATATTGCCTATGTAGGCCCCGATGCTTCGCATACCATCGCTGAGCACACAAAGATTATCGAAGCAGACGATCGGTTTTTGGTCCCAGGGCTGTTAGATGCCCATATGCATGTTGAGTCGGGCATGGTGACGGTGACCGAGTTTGTGCGTGCGGTCGCCCGACGCGGCACTACGGGCATGTTTATTGACCCGCATGAAATTGCCAATGTCTTTGGACTCGATGGCGTGAGATTGATGGTGGATGAGGCCAAAGAGCAGCCGATTCATGTGCTAGTGCAGGTTCCCTCTTGTGTGCCATCAGCGCCAGGGCTAGAGACACCCGGCTCCAGCATTGGCCCTGAAGATGTCTCCGAAGCGATGACCTGGGACGGTGTGATTGGCCTGGGTGAAATGATGAATTTCCCCGGCGTATTCCTCAGTGATGAGAAAATGCACGCCGAAATGGCCGCCACTCGTGTGGCCGGGAAAACCATTGGCGGGCATTATGCCTCGCTCGATTTAGGCCTGCCTTTTCACGGCTATGTTGCCGGCGGCCCCGAGGACGATCATGAAGGCACACGCAAAGAAGATGCTATTGCCCGCGTCCGCCAGGGGATGAAGGCCATGCTGCGCCTCGGTTCGGCCTGGCACGATGTGGCAACACAGGTGCGCGCCATTCTTGATGATGGCCTCGACCCACGGCATTTTATTCTATGCACTGATGATTCGCATGCCGAAACCATCACCCAAGATGGTCACATGGATCGAGTTGTGCGCCATGCAATAGAGCAAGGCCTTGAACCGCTCACAGCTATTCAGATGGCAACCCTCAATACAGCCGAACACTTTGGGGTGGCGCGCCAGATGGGCATGATTGCCCCAGGGCGCTATGCCGATGTTCTTTTAATGCGCGACCTCTCTGAGTTCCGGGTTGAGCTTGTCCTGGCTAAGGGGCAGGTAATTGCCAAAGACGAGCAACTGCTCATCGAACTGCCCTCTTTCAAATATCCAGAATGGGCAACGAAATCGGTGCAGCTGGGTAAAGACCTTGTTGCCGAAGATTTTCACTTGCCGGTTGTCGATCAGCGGTCTTCGGTAGTCGCTAACGTGATCGGTGTTGTTGAAAACCAGGCCCCCACAAAACACTTGCGGATGGAAGTACGCGCCGAAAACGGCGAAATTTCAATAGATACCGAGGCCGATATTCTCAAAATTGCCCTGGTAGAGCGGCACAAAGGCACCGGTGGGGTAACCGTTGGATTGGTGCATGGCTTTGGCTTCACCGAGCGTTGTGCCATCGCCACGACCGTGGCTCATGATAGTCACCATATGATTGTTGTCGGCACCGACGAAATGATGATGGCACAGGCCGCCAATAGGCTGGGCGAGATCAATGGCGGGCAGGTGGTGATTAAAGACGGTCAGGTGATAGGGCAAGTAGAGTTGCCCATTGCCGGGTTGATGTCCAATGAGCGCGCTGAGGTCGTTGCAGAAAAAGCGGCTACCGTACTACAGGGCTTCGAGGCCTGCGGCTGTACGCTCAATAATCCCAATATGCAGCTTAGTCTGCTGGCGCTCGTTGTCATTCCCGAACTTCGCATCTCGGATCTTGGGCTGGTGGATGTGACCAAATTTGAGTTTGTGCCAGTAATAGAAAGTTAACAGGTTTGCATGTGGGTGAAAATGAACCCCCCGCTTGTTCGCCTGAGTATAGATAGCTGAGAATTATGAGCAAAAATATTCATCAACGTTTAGAAGAGATTATCACCGCCGCTGACCCGGGGGAGCGCTTGCCATCAGAGCCGAAGTTAGCCAAACGGTTGGGAGTTTCTCGGGCTACGCTACGTGAAGCAATGCGGACATTTGAAACGCAAGGATTGTTGCGTCGACGTCAGGGGGTAGGGACATTTGTCGTGCGCCCCACGCACATCATTGAGAGCGGTTTGGAAATCCTTGAGAGTATCGAGCGCCAAGCCGCGCAGATTGGTTTGCAAGTAGCTATGGGTGAACTACGGGTGAAGGAATGTGTTCCCAGCGAGGAAGTGGCTGCCAAACTGAATGTCGAAAAAGATGCCAAAGTGATTTGTGTTGCGCGTGTAATTGTGGCGGAGGGGCGCCCCGTTGCCTATTTATTGGATACTGTGCCTGAACATTATCTCACCTCCAGGGAGGTCAACGACCACTTCACCGGCTCGGTGTTAGATCTGCTGCTCAAGCGAGATTACCCTCCCCTGGGAGATTCGCGCTGTGAAATCAATTCCGTCGCCGCCGACGCGGAAGTGGCGCGTGCGCTCGATATTCAGCGCGGTGATGCCGTGTTACGGTTCGAATCATTGTTATACACCATTGAAGGAGAACCGGTTGATTATTCGTATAGTTATTTCTTGCCCGGGTATTTCAAGTTTCATGTTGTCCGAAGGGTTGGCATGCAAGCAGGTTTGCGCAATACCGAATGAGCATTAACGTAAAAATAGTGCTCATTCAGTATTGTGGGAACAGTTCCCGCAGTACCGAATCATAAATCTTAGGACTTACGCAGTTCGTTTAAATATTACCGAAAAATGGGGGTGTGTGGGGCGC
>CAYFMI010000133.1:4521-5730 GCA_964344175.1 uncultured Anaerolineales bacterium | reverse complement strand
CGGTTATAAATTTCATCGGCAAAATGATTTATGTCTTCACGTGTTGTTTTTCGCATCTTAAATCTTATTCTACAAAAGGGGCATTTGCTATCAATTTTACTTATCTTTTTGGCACAATGCTCACAAACTTGTTTATTGCATTTTGGACAAGTAATTAAATCTCCACCACATTTGTTAAAACATATCTCACATCCGTGCGTTTCTAACTTCCAATGATTAAATGTTTTTCTAAGGGTCATCATTGCTTCTTGGACTTTCATTTCTTAATTTATATAATTGTCATTTCTTTAAGTGATTTTCATTTTCCTCCGCCCCTCCCTCCGCCCTTTCCCTTCCCCTTTCCTCTATTCCAATTACCGTCACCATACAAACCAACAATGGGCGTTGTGCCTTCTACATGGTCAATGGTATGCAGGTGACAACCATAGTGGGGGCGTATATAATAGCCGTCAAACACTCCCTTTAAATCCAATGAGACAGTTCTACCACGCTTTAAATTGAACCTTGAGGAAATGAAACATAATAGCACATAGTAACAAGGTTGTTCTGCCCTACTGAATTTGACTAAATAGTAGTTCTGATGCTCAGGTTCATCGTCTGCTGGATAATACAGTTTCACACCATTCCTTACAATTGTTTTAGTCTCAGCCATTTCATCTGGTGCTTTTTCGTTTATAAAAACCCTCAATGCTTCTGGCATCTGTTCTGTTTCGTTCCATCTTCTCATCATTGCATCCGCCTCTTCTGCACTGAATAATGAACCAAGTTTGTTAAAATTGAAGTTCCCAAAAGGGTCTAAGACAAGGTGAAACCGTAGTTTAACAATTTCACTGTAAAATTCACTTTCTTTTAATGTCCCACTCATTATCTATATCCCCTATTTAAATTTTACTCGGTGATTGTCAAACTGCCTTCACTGTTATTGTCTTCGCTACTTGTGGCAGTCATAACATTTTGATTCCTTTGATGCGTCTTAGATTTTAAATGCCTTGCTAAACCGTCTCTTCTGAAGGAGATGTGACAACAATCGCATTTTATTTTTTCACCCTTTCCAGCTTTAAATTTCTTCTCCTTTAGTTTTTCTTTTTTTAGTTGTCGTTCAAGTTCCTTAATTTCTTGTTTCTTTATAAAAATCTTCTTTGCTATCTCCAGTTCTTTGTCTTCATTGATTGTCATATATTCCTCTCTAACCGTTTCTTCCTTTTTAAT
>CAYFMI010000133.1:0-4421 GCA_964344175.1 uncultured Anaerolineales bacterium | reverse complement strand
TTAATGTAGTCATCCCATGTTATTTTCTTGAGTTTGTTGTCTTCAACTGCTTCTTCTATTTTCTCAGTCGGTTTTTCCTTACGCTTTATTTCAATGTCTTCGTCACTATATTCATCTAATGCTGTCGCCTTTGCTTTATCATACATGTTGTGGCATTTACTAAAGTTAATTTTTGGTCTAAAATCAAAATCACCTTCATCATCACTGTCTTTAAATAATTGCCCATGTCTTGAAACGCTTAACTTTCCGTTTGTCCATGTTAAGTCATATTTATCTTCACCACCCATAAATGATGGGAATGTTTCACCGTCATCCCAGTCATCATCTCCATTTCCCCCATTGAAGAATTGTTGAGCAAAATGAAATTGTGCTGGTGTCATATTAATAGAAGCCATGCTTTTCTATAAATTCTATATACGTCTTATCTTTAAGACTTTTTCATTTTTATCCATCTTCTACCTTGTGGATACTACAGTTCAAATGGGGGAAAGCATACAGTCCATCATAGTATCCTTTAAAATCAAATCGCAGGTATTGCTCTGTATTAAATCTGCTCTTTAATTTACTCAGTAAGAAGGCATAGACATACATTTCTTTAGGCTGGTAATTCGTTAAATACCATTTTTTACCACCTTGATAATTACTGCCCTCACTTCCAGTTGTTGAAGAACTTTCATAGTATTCATCTACCATCTCTAAAAGTCTTATATCTCTCGGTGATTGTCTGTATTTGTATATCCCCTTTGCTCTCATATTTTCATCGTCAAAAATTAAGGGATTTAAATATTCTGGCATCTGTCCAGTGGTTTTCCAAATTCTCATACTCGTTTCAGCCTCTGTTGGGGTCATATCCCTCAGAACACGATTTCTTGCTATAATCTCATCAAAGTATGATAAATCCGTACTATCATTTTCAGTTCTCATAAATAATCCCATCTTTAATCTTAGAATTTCATGGTACAGTTGTTGCTCCTTGCTTCTATAGCTCATATTTATAATTTAGTCCAGAAATTCCTCGCCCTCAAAAATCACACCTTTAGAATGCCATTTCCCAGCATCATCACTATAAAGCATGTATTGTTTGACACTTTTACTATGAGGTTTGGAATTCCTGTTATTCAATCTAAATAAGATTTTGTCCCTCAGTAGTCTAACATATTCTAAAGTAGGTTTCCCATCTTCATTTTTCCATCGTCTTTTACGCTCTAAATACCTTTTTCTTCCTACTTTTTGATAATATGCTTTTCCATAACTAACCACATCAAAAGGTTTCTCAAATAATTCATAAACCATCATGTCCAAATTCAACCCTTTAGTCCCATGTTTCTTCAGTTCTACATGCCACTTTCTAGCTAATTGTAAATTTATCGGCTCGGTATCCTCTGCCCTCTCTGGTATGCTGTCATCATTTAATCTCATTAAGTCTGCCAGTCTATTGGCTTCATTTTGTAACTGTCTCCTCTCATTAGTTTGTGAGTGATTGCTTAGCCTTAATAATCCTTTAATGCCAACATTTAATTTCTCTTCATTATTCTGCTCTTCTAACCACTCTTTAATGGCTTCACTTAATAACTTCACTTGTTCATTTTCTAATAAGGGGCTATCCTCCTCTACGCCTTCATCATCCAAGTCTTTTACCCCAATCCTTGTAACATCTTTTTTAGGAACTTTTTTAGGAACTTCTAATTTACTATCATCCTCAGGGACTTCTAAAACCATCACATCATCCTTATCATCGTCTTCAATTTCAACCTCTATAACCTCTGTTGTCTTAGTTGCTTTTTCTAATCCTAATTGCGTGTAAATAGGGGTCTTCAAAACCTTTATCTCATTTAATTCAAATTCTACCATACTTTTCTTGTCTTTCCATAAGACTTGGCTCACTTCTCTTATAGGGTCATAAGGGTCAATATTATCCTCAGGAAACAGGGGCTGATAATGGTCAAGTCGGTGGATAATTCTAAAATGTCTCGGAGGTTCTCCTTCTATGATAACCCCATTAAATTTAAACCCACTACTCACTAACATTCCATCCACAATATTTAAGAACTGAACCATAAACCGCTCAAAAATCCCCAAATTGTAAAGAATACTCACACTGAACATGTCATCAAGGAAATCATTTGAACCCCACCATTTTGCCTTAAATCCTATCTCCCTTATTTGTTTTGCCAGTGTTACAATCTGTGTCGGATGTTTGTCTTTATACAACAACATCAATAAACTACAGATTAAGCAGTTGTGTCCCTCAGCAGAAGATTTAAAACTCAGGTATTTTTTTCCTTCAAATTTAATGACTTCAGAACTTCCTTCAAGGGTAACATTTTCAGGATAGTCTTCCCAATCTTCCTCATTCGGTTGTCCATATTTCTTCATTTTTTCTTTACTGTCGTCTTCGTCTTCATCTTCATCTTTTTTATGAGTGGCTTCTTTTGCGGTTATCATTCCTCTCTCTACAGCCTCTTTTAACGCTTTTAATGTTTCTATTCTCTCCAAAAGTCTTTTATTTGGTGTAGGTCTCTTCGGTTTTTGTTGTTTTTCTTCAATTCGTCTTAACCCCTCTTCTAACGCTTTCTTGGTTGTTCGTTGTCTTTTGGATAATTTACTAACTGCCTGAAGTAATGCCGTGTTTATTTGTTCCCCTTGTTGTTGTTGTTGTTCTCCTTCTCCCTCTTTATTTGAAGGTGGGTTGGGTTGTCCTAAAGGTTTAAATGTCCCTGCAAGATAATTTCTTATATGCTCTTCTTGTAATGTGTCGTTTTTATCCAATAAATCTCTGTTCCAAAATAACCTTAGTTGCAAGTTTATTCGTGGATGTATGTGAAAAGTTGCCATTTCTTTTCTTACTCGGTTTCCGCTCTGAGATGGAAAATCATAATCTGCCCACCAATTCTTTTCAATAAACTTATCAATCTTTTCTCTATCCTTTAATAGAATAAACTTGAACAGACTGAAACCAGAGTTATAATAAGTTTCTCCTAACCTACTGTACGCAGTTTTTGCGGTATCATGGCTGTGTCTCATTCGTCTCGCTAAAGCATCGTGAAATATTGTACGTCCTCTTATTTTTTCATCTGCTTGTTTTGCTAATTCTCTGTGGTAGTGAGTGACATAAATGACCCTACACAATCTTAGAGTTATGGTTAAAGGTTTTGGGTTCTCTTCACTCATTTTATGAAAATATAATCTCATTCCTTCTCCTCCCTGCGGTTGATTTTCTTTTATCGGAAAAGGTGCATCTACAGACCTCGCATGTTTTGGTTCTGCATAAGGGTTACCAGTGTGTAAAAAACCAATAGCACTACGCAAATACTCAATCGCCCTACTTGCTAAAATGTGCTTCTGTTTTGTCTTATCAATTGATTTCACTAAGTCCAAATGATTGACAAACAAATATTTTCTAAATCCTCTATCATCCCCTTGTCGGTAAGTCTTAATGCTTGATAAAACATATTTCCTCAAAATGTGGTAAGTCACTGGGATTTTACTTGGTGGTGTTCCCTTTACATGAAAAGGGTGACTTTTCTTGTCTTTATTCAGAATTATCCAATGTTTGTCATCAGTCTCTAACCAATAATAATTTTCTGTATGTGTTCGGTTCATAATCGGTTGATTTCCATGATAAGCAATAATCAAGTCCAACAATCCCAATGTCCTTAATGGCGGTTGTGATGTTAGGAAGAATAGCAAGAGTGTCATCATGTGCATTTTTATCTTCAATTCTTCATCATGTCGCCATTTCTTCCATTCTTCTATTGTCCAATTATTGAATTTCATTGCGTCATTTAAAAACTCGTAAATGAGTTGTATGTCTCCTTCCCTTAATTGTTCAGAACATATCTTATTCACAACATGACACCACAACCTCGCCATAAATAAACTCGCTAAGGAAATCCATCCTTCCCTTTGTTCTTTCTTTAAAAGTTGTGTGTTGTATTCAGTTTTCTCTTGTGCTTTTAAATCAAGGGCTATACTTGCATAATCTAACCATGCAGTCCGCAAATTTTCATCTTCTCCATCATCTAACCCATGAAGAATTACATGAAGGAAATTAACATGATTTTTGAATGAACTTAAACTGATTTCTCCGCTGTCTCTTTTGGCTTTGTAGTGATTGTAAAAATCTCTGTGATGGTGCTTAATGCCCTCCATTATGCTCATGACTTCATATATTGGTCGTACTAAAGGCAAATCTACAATGCCCCCTTTTATTCTTTCTAAATCACTAAAAACTGGTAAATTCAACTCAATTCCCAATTTCCACAAGGCTTTAATATTGTCTTGATAGGATTGGTGTAGATTTAAAACATCTTCCCTTGTTGCAATATAACCTGGCGGTCTATCAATTTTTCCACGTGGAAGCACCTGTTTGCCGAGTTTTAAGGTGGATTGCATACTTACTTATAGGTTTTTAGTATTTT
>CAYFMI010000132.1:0-5755 GCA_964344175.1 uncultured Anaerolineales bacterium | reverse complement strand
TGTTGTAGCTTACCCTATTTTTTGTTAATGTTCAAATGGATAAAGTCCAGCTAAGATAACCTGAATATTGGATACGAATCTACGGCAGCGCATTGAGCGGAGACCAAGCCGTAATCGAAGTCGAAACGCCGCAATCATGCGCTTCGACTTTCGCTTCGGCACGCTCAGCGTCCGCTCTGCGCGATGATACCTATCACCTTGTCCGAAACTGAGGCAAGGATAATACGGGAGCGGGTGAATTCCACTCCCGTTTCATATCACCTAACCTGAGTTGCGTTTCGCATGATCTCGCATTGAGCGGAGGCCGCAGTCGAAGGATGATGGCGTATGGCAGCAACTTAAATTATTTATGCGGGATGACGTGAACGGCGCTCGCTTTGAAGGTCGCCGCAATTTGCATGCCCGGCGCCAAATTCAGAGACTGTGCGGAGGCACGCGTCACCAACGCCACAATAGGAAACGGACAAGCCAGCGTTACCCGCATCAGAGGGCCGCTTGGCACAATCTGCCGGACTGTTCCCAGGGCTAAATTGCGGGCGCTGGATGGCGGCAAATCCGTCTGACGCCACAGAGTAATATCCTCCGGGCGCAAACAAAGATACACCCTCTGCCCAATGCAGGCCTGACCCACAGCCTCAAACTGCTGCCCGCCCACCTCCACCGACACCTGTCCATTTTGCATGGCAACCACCCGCCCCGACAGCGCCGTTTCAACCCCCAAGAAAGCGGCTACATCCAAATCGGCTGGCGCGCCAAAAACCTTATCGGGCACGCCCTCCTGACGCAGCTCTCCGCCAATAATCACCGCTACCGAATCCCCCAAAAACAGGGCCTCATCCAAATCGTGAGTCACGAATACGGTGGTAATGCCGGTCTCCCCCAGCAATACGGCCAGTTCGTGCAGCAGGCGCTTGCGCGTGGGCGGATCCAGCGCCGAAAAAGGTTCATCCAAAAGGAGTAATTCCGGCTCCAGGGCCAGGGCACGCGCCAGGCTGACGCGCTGGGCCTCCCCCCCAGAAAGCTCGGTGGCGCGCCGGGAGCGCAGATCGGCAATCCCCAAGTGTTCCAGCCACAGGTCCACGCGGCGCCGGATATCCTGCCTTTTTATGCCGCGAAAACGCAACCCGGCAGCCACATTCTCGAAGACAGAAACATCCAGCAAGAGCGGATCTTGCAGCACCAGCGCAATTCGGCGCCGATAAGCCAGGTCGGACTCCGGCGCGGCCTGGTCGCTGCGCAAGAGGATTTCCCCGCCCCCGAGGGGCAGCAAGCGGGCCAGGGCCATCAGCAAGGAACTTTTTCCCGCCCCGTTTGGCCCGACCACCGCCAGCACATTCCCTTGCTTTAGGGCTAAGTGACCGACGTGCAACACCCTCTCACCGTGACGAGTCACACTCAAATTGCAGATCTCCAGCAGCGCAGTATTCATCGCCGCGCCCCCCGCTGCTGAATCCAGGTCAGCGCCCAATTGACCAGGAATGTAATCGCCAAAAGTAAGGCCCCCAACGCGACCGCAATTTCAAAGTGGCCTTTGCCGGTTTCAAGGACAATGGCCGTGGTCAGCACGCGCGTCTGGTAGCGGATATTTCCACCAACCATCATCGAGGCCCCAACTTCCGAAATCACCGCACCAAAACCGGCCATCAACGCCGCCAGCAGTGGCAAACGGGCTTCGCGCCACAGGGCAACGACCATTTGCCCCCGCGAAGCCCCCAGGCCTAAAAGTTGGGCTTGCAGACGCGGGTCGAGCGCTTGCAAAGCCGCAGCGGTTAAACCGGTGACCACGGGCGCAGAGATGACCGTCTGTGCGATGATAATGGCCGTGGGAGTATAGATCAGTTTTAGGTCGCCCAACGGCCCAGACCGCCACAGGGTCATCGCCACCAGCAAGCCCACCACGACGGGGGGCAACCCCATGCCGGTATTCACCACGCTGAGCACAAACGAACGTCCGGGGAATTTTCCCAATGCCAGCAATGTGCCCAGAGGCAGCCCAATCAACAGACTGATGCCTGTCGCCAGCGCAGAAATTTTCAGCGAGAGAAGGGTAATTTGAAAAACTTCGGTATCGAAAATCATAAGTCAATTCATTATCTGCCAGAACTGCTCACCCGGCGAGGGCAGCAGTCCGACAGAATGCCTTTTGGATCTTCCTACTCCAGGCCTAAATCAGCTTCGGATTTTCCCGCGTCGGGGAAGAAAAGCGGCTGTCCAAATTCCGCGACTCCGAAATCCTTAATTACTGCCTGGGTGTCAGCATCCACCATGAAGTTCGCAAAAGCCAGCGCACCAGCGTAATTAACTGCCGTCCACAGGTCGGGGTTAACCGTCATCACATGGTATACGTTGATCAGAATTTCATCCCCCTCGACCAAAATCTCCAAATCGAGATGCCCTTGATTAGCAAGATAGGTGGCCCGGTCGGTCAGGGTGTAGGCCAATTTTTCAGAGGCAATCACCAGCGTGGCCCCCATCCCCTGCCCCGATTCGATATACCAGGCAGGCTTATCGGCATTGGGATCAAATGCCGTGTTTTCCCAGATGCTCAGTTCTTTCTTGTTCGTGCCCGAATCATCGCCCCGCGATATAAAGGTCGCCTCAGACTCGGCCAGTGCCGCGCAAGCATCCGCTGCCAATGCCGCCCCCGCGATACCTGCCGGGTCATCTGCCGGGCCGACAATTACAAAATCGTTGTGCATCACCAACAAGCGGTCGCGTCCAAACCCGGCGTCCATGAGTTCGATCTCGGCTGCCGGGGCGTGAACTAACAAGACATCGGCATTGCCTTCCTCGGCCATTTTTAATGCCGCGCCGGTCCCCACCGCTACCGTTTGCACAACATAACCTGATTGTTCCTCAAAAACCGGTACGAGCACATCGAGCAAGCCTGAATCCTGTGTCGAGGTCGTCGTCGCCAGGATCAATTCGGGCGTTTCCGGTGAAGCCGCCTCCGAGGGGGCAGCATCGCTGGCACCACAGGCACTCAGCATCAACGCCAACAGCAAAACGGGCAACATTACACTCTTCAATCGTCGAGTATTTTTCATTGGTATCTCCAGGGTACTTCATTGTTTAGTATGACTTCATTCGATGATGATCTCATCCCCCGCGGCCTGCACGGAATATCCCGGCAAATCGGAAAGCGCGCTGCGAAAACTCCCGCTATTCACCATTTCGAAAACCGGGGCTATAGTCGGCCAATTTACAGCGTCCTCGGCGACCACCAAATCGAAGCGCTCCTCGAAGAGGGGGATGAAGTTTACCCCCTGGGCGCGAGCTGCAGCGAATACGGCAATCCCAACATCGGCCTGCCCCGCGGCAACTGCACCGGCAATCGCCAGGTGCGTGTCCGCAATATCTTCATATCCCCGAACATCCTGAGAAGCAATACCGCGTTCTCGCAACATTTCATCGAGCCACAGGCGCGTTCCCGATCCGAGTTTCCGGTTAATGAAACGAACACCGGCGCGTGGGAGATCTTCAATACCCTGAATTCCTAATGGATTGCCGGGGGCAACCAGCAGCCCTTGCTGACGGCGCGCCAGGGTGATTAACCGCATAGGCTGACCAGGGAACAAGTGGCGCACATAGGGCGCGTTATACTCACCGCTGGGCGCATCTAGCAGATGGCATCCCGCCATCTGGCAAATCCCCTGGCGCAAAGCAATCAGCCCGTCCAGACTGCCCACCGGCAAAGTGAAAAGATCCGGCAACTGGTCATCTTCCTGCAAAATCTTCGCCAAACGATTCAGGGCCAGGTCATCGCTGCCCGAAACCAGCACCGCCGAACGCTCCCCGTGATCCGGCAAAATAGCAAGCTGAACCGAGAAGGCCTTTGCTGTGGCGCGATAGAACTTCTCGGTATAATTGCTCACCTTTTGCGTGTGCGTCAGCGCCACCAGCCCGGCGCGCTCCAACTGCTTGACATGGTAACGCGCCTTCGCCGGATGCACATCAAACACCCGCCCCAAATGTGTCAGCGTGGCCGGTCGGGCCATCAGGGCGCGCAAGATCTCTAATCGGCGAACGTCAGAAAGGATGTTGAGCGCTTCGTAATCTGAAATTGTTTGCAAAGGCTGCATAGACCACCTACGCTAAAATTAATTTTAACGTAGGTGGAATTTTACATGCTTTCCCCCGCGCTTTCAAGGGACACTCATCACTTCTTTTGAAAAACTAAATGCAAATGAACACCCCGCCGCGTTGCTCCCGTCAGCCGAAAGGGTTGTGCCAGGCGAAAACCAGGCAGCCATACAACTTGATCCCCCAGACACACCACCGGCCAGCCCGCCCGCGCTCGCCAGGGAATTTTCTCATTAATCATGAGATCGGAAAGCTTGACCCGCGCCCCAGACATCCCCAGGGGCTGAATGCGATCTCCGGGGCGGCGCGCCCGCACTTGAAGTTGGGTTGGCGGCTGCTCCCCAAGATCGACCCAGGCCCGATAAGGATCATCGTTGGCGCGGGCCAGCGCATGGGCACTCTCGACCTCAGCGCAGATTTCACAGCGCAACACCCATCCGCCTGGCAAGTCCAATGCGCCCGGGAGTGAGAGTGTGAGCAAGGTCTCTTTGTCGATAAGCTGCGGCCAAAACCCGGTGGGCAAATTTGCATCCCTGGCAGCCAGGTAATAGCGCTCTCCCTCGGCGAATGCCCGCACCCCCAGAACCAGATCCGCCGCCGGGCGATCTGCGCGTAAAACGGTCAATGCCCGTTCTACCGCAGCAAAATCCAGGTCGCGCAAATCGGGCCGCAACTCCCCTACCGCCCAACGGATCATTCGACGCTGCAAACCAAGCGGCAGCTTCGCCAGCCCGGCAGCATCCAGCGCGATGAAATCTGCCCCGCGTTCTACGACTACATCCCGGCTTGTCTGCACCGTCATGCCAGTAAGCACATCTTCATCGGCAGCCAGAATGCCCGCCATTTGCGAAAGGCGCTGGCGAATCCCGGGGACAAGTTCATCGAGATTCGGCAGCACTTCGTGGCGTAAGCGGTTTCGAAAGAGGGTCGTGTCTTGATTGCTGGGGTCATCCACTGGATCCAGGCCGCGCTGTGCACAGTACGCCAAAATTGCTCGACGAGGCACGCCTAGCAACGGGCGCAGCAAAGGGATCTCCGCACTCCAGGGATTCGGCAGCGAACACGGGCGCATCCCCTTCAGCCCGGCCATCCCGCTTCCGCGCAAGAAGTGCATCAAGACAGTCTCAGCCTGGTCGTCGGCATGATGCCCCACCATAACAGCCTGAGCATTGTGCAAATGGGCTTGCTCGAAGAGAAAAGAATAGCGAATATTGCGGGCTGCCTCCTCTAGCGATTTGCCCACTTCATCGGCATAATTGGCAACGTCTATCCCTTCGGAGACAAAATCAGCCCCCAGGGCACGCGCCACCCGCTCCGCGTGACGTACCTCCCCCTCCGCCTCTGCGCGCAATCCATGATTGAGGTGCGCAGCTACAACAGAGTACCCGCGCTCGCACAATAAGTCCAACAAACAGAGGCTGTCCGCCCCGCCCGAAAATCCAAGCAGCACTGGCTGTTCTTTGCACAAGTGAAAGTGTTGGAGAAATTCATTAAGGGCTTTTAACGGCATGATTTAATCCGGGTGATAAGCAACGAAGTGACGCACTCGCACAGGAAAAGCCTGAAAATAAAGGTGTGTAGATTTTCAGAGACCTGCGGTGTCTTCAAATTATATCCTACGCCTTTTTGGGCAGGAGTACTAAATAACTAGATCAGAGTCGTTTTATTTAAT
>CAYFMI010000131.1:0-6031 GCA_964344175.1 uncultured Anaerolineales bacterium | reverse complement strand
TGTGGGTTCCAGAAAATCTGACCGCCCCCGTTCCGGAAAATCTGGCCGCTTTCCGGAACGGAGCGATGGATGACCCAGCCCCCCAGTCTTCCTCCTGATCATCATCCAGCAGCAGGGCCTGTGGGACCTGTGGGCAACCCGGCCGCCCCCGAGGCCGAGCTCACCACCGCGATACCCAGCCGGGTTGTCCAAGGCGTTGTGGGAGCGGTGGGCGGGCCTGGCGAGTCGGCGATCCCGTCTCGCCCCGAGAGCCCGTCCATGGCTTCCACATCGCCGTCAGGTTCCATGGGCCAGGGAGACGATGGCAGCGGGGTAGGCGTTCGGGTCCGCGCCGGCCAGCAGGCGCGGGCCGAGGAAGCCATGCACAACCTGCTGACCCGCCACGCCATCCAGGTCCTGATCGACGCCGGCCTCACCCAAGCCGCGGTAGCCGAGCACTGCAAAGTCTCGGAGCGCACGGTGCGACGGATCTCCAAGGAGGACCGCGTCGTCGCCATGGACGATGCGGCCGAGCACAAGCGCCGCGGCATCGGGCGACCGTCCACGACCGCCTCCTTCGAGCCCTTCGTGCAGCAGTTGCTGAGGGACGAGCCGGACCTGATGTCGCTCGAGATCCTGCGGCGGGCCAAGCTGAAGGGCTACAAGGGCGGCAAGTCGGCCATGTACGAGCTGATCGCCTCGCAGCGTGAGGAGCGGGATCGGTTCTCCATGCGCTTCGAGGGCCTGCCCGGCGAGTTCTCGCAGCACGACTTCGGCACCGTCTGGGTCAAGTTCATCGACGGCAGCAGGAAGCGGGTGAAGTTCTTCGCCTCGCGGCTGAAGTGGTCCCGCTGGGCCGAGGTCACCCTGGTCGAGAACGAGCAGGCCGAGACTCTGATCCGCACCCTGCTCGTCCACTTCGTGGCCTTCGGTGGGGTGCCGCTGTGCGCGGTCTTCGACCGGCCCAAGACCGTGGCGCTGAAGTGGAAGTCCAACGGCGAGGTCACCGAGTGGAACCCCACCTTCGCCTACGCCGCCCTGGAGATCGGCTTCGGCGCCGAGGTCTGCTGGCCCCGGGCGCCCAAGCAGAAGGGCTCGGTCGAGAACATCGTGGGCTGGGTGAAAGGCTCGTTCTTCAAGCAGCGGCGCTTCCACGACATGGACGACCTGCGAGCCCAGCTCGCCGAGTGGCTGCGCGAGGTCAACCACGAACGTCCCAGCCGGGCCACCGGCATCATCCCGGCCGTACGCCGCGAGGACGAGCTGCCACGCCTGCGCGAACCCAAGGTCCAGCCCGACCATCTCGCCATCCGCATTCCCGTCAGCGTCGGTCCCACCGCCATGGTCGTCCACGACACCAACCAGTACGCCATGCCCGCCAAGGCCGCCGGTATCCCCGGCACGCTGTACCTGTACGAGGACCGCGTCCGCATCGTCGCTGGCCGCTACGAGGAGGAGCACGAGCGGCTGTTCGGCAAGAACGAGAAGTCCATGGGACCCGAGCACCGCGCGTCCCACCTGGCCGCCCTATCGGGGCGACGGGGCAAGCAGTACCTGAAGCGCCAGCACCTGTTCGACACCGGCGAGGCCGCCGTCTACTTCCTCACCGAGCTCGTGCATCGCCAGCCCTACGGCTGGTATCCCCAGGTCAACCGCCTCCACGACCTGCTGCAGAAGCACGGCGCTGACGCCATGAACCGCGCCTTCCGGGTCGCCGTGGACGTGGGCGCCTACGACAGCGGCTACGTCGAGCGGTGTCTGGGCGAGGGCCAGCAGCGGATCTTCTTCCCGCAGCCGGAGGCCAGCGCATGAGCGACCTGACCTTCGATCCCGAGACCCTCGACCTGGAGCCGCTGCTCAAGCGTCTGCACCTGGCCTACGCCCGCCGCAACTGGAGCTCCCTGTGCGACCGCGCCGAGGCCGAGAGCTGGAGCCCTCGCAAGCTGCTCGCCGTCCTGTTCGCCGAGGAGGTCGCCCATCGACGCAACACACGTGTGCAGCGCGAGGTCCGCAAGGCTGGCTTCCCTTACCTGAAGACCATCGAGGACTTCGACTTCACCTTCCAGTCCAGCCTGCGCCTGGCCCTGCTGGGGTCCTACCTGGGCCCGGAGCTGATCGCCGAGGGCCGCAATCTGGTCCTCTTCGGTAAAACCGGCCGCGGCAAGACACACCTGGCCGTCGCCATCGGCTACCGCGCCATCCAGAACGGCTTCACCGCACGCTTCACCACCGCCGCCGAGCTGATCGACGACCTGACCGGGGCGGGCCGCAAGGCCGAGCTGCGCCAGGCCCTGGCCACCTACACCAGCCCCAACCTGCTGGTCGTCGACGAAGTCGGCTACCTGACCTACGGCCCCGACGCCGCCAACGTCCTGTTCCATGTCGTCAACGACAGGCACCTGCGCCGCAGGCCCATGATCTTCACCACCAACAAGTCGCCCTTCACCGAGTGGGGTGACGCCCTGCACGATCACGACATGGCAGACGCCATCGTCGACCGCGTCCTCGAGCACGGCCGCCTCATCGTCATGGACGGCCCCTCCTACCGCACGCGACACATCAACCTTGACCGGCAGGCCCCGGCCTGCTCATCTGGACCGGACAGAGTTTCCGGAATCGGCCGGACGGAGTTTCCGGAACCCGCAGGGGGCTTGCCGCCCCCGGCTCCCATGCTGCGTCGCCGATGGAAGGACCCTGATGCAGTGGGACGACTGTGGCGTGGTCTGACCATCCTGGTGGTCGGCGCAGCGCGGGGGGGATTTCGTACTTCCATCCTCCTGGCCGAGGCTCGTGGGAGGTGCGCACCTGATGAGAACCCATGGCTGATTGGATGAGCTTTCTCGGGAACGCCTCCTGGGAGAGAAGGTAGCCGTCTGCGTGCATGATCGGCCACCGTCGGGCAGCCTGCCGCCCCACAGCCTCCGCCGTCGAGCCGCTCTGTGGCCTGTCGGATGCTCGCGTCGAACCCCCATCCAAGGAGGACATCATGGGTTCGACAGAAGAGCGGATCAGGACCAAGGCCCTGCTGCGCTACCTGGTGATCAGCGCCTACATCGCGGACGAGCCGCCGCGGGGGCAGAAGGCCGCGATGCTGCAGAAGCTGGCCGACAAGGTCTGGCACGACGAGGAGGGCGAGCCGTTCACGGTTGCGGCCGAGACCATCCGGTCCTGGGTGCGCCGCTACCGCAGGGACGGCCTGCCGGGGCTCGAGGACAAGCGTCGCGCGGACGCGGGGATGCGCAAGCTGACCGAGGACGAGGCGGAGCTGCTGTGCGCGCTGAAGGAGGAGGTGCCCGAGCGCAGCATCGACCGGGTCATCCGGATCGCCGAGGGTATGCAGAAGGTGCCCGAGGGCAAGCTGCGACGCAGCACGGTGCACCGGGTGCTGCAGCGCCGCGGGCTGTCAGCGCGCAAGCCCAAGGGAACCAGCGACACCGACCTGGACCGCTTCGAAGCGGTGGCCCCCAACGCCTTGTGGCAGAGCGATCTGCTGGCCGGCCCATGGCTACCCGACCCGGCCAACCCCGACAAGATGCGCCGGGCCTGGCTGTACGCCTTCATGGACGACCACAGCCGCCTGCTGCTGCACGGCCGCTTCGCCTTCAAGCAGGATCTGCCCTCGCTCGAGCTGGTATTCCGCTTCGCGCTGCAGAAATGGGGCAAGCCCGCAAAGTGCTACTACGACAATGGGGCGGTGTATCGGTCCCGACACATGAAGCAGGTCGTGGCCGAGCTGGGCTGCCACCCCATCGTCTTCACCAAGACGTACAGGCCGATGGGACACGGAAAGATCGAAGCCCTGAATCGGTTGTTGACCGCGGCCTTCATCGCGGAGGTCAAGGCCAGCGGGATCCGCACGCTGGACGAGCTGAACGAAGCCTTCGTGGCCTGGATGGAGCTCGAGTACAACGGCGTGAAGCACGGCGAGACCGGCCAGACCCCGCTGGAGCGCTGGCGGGCGGGCCTGGACAAGATCGAGTGGGTGGACGAGGAGAAGCTGCGCAGGGCCTTCCAGTGGAAGGAGACCCGCACCACCGACAAAAGCGGCCTCTTCAGCCTGTTCGGCACCCGCTACCAGACCGGACCGGACCTGGCGCGGAAGAAGGTGCAGATCCACTACGACCCCGAGCGCCTCGACGAGGTCGAGGTCTGGTGGAAGGATCGCTTCACCCAGCGCTGCCGCCCCTTCGAGGTTCAGCCCCACCGCCGGCCCCAGTCCAGGCAGAAGGACGAGGGCGCCAGCCGTCCGGCCACCGAGCGGAACGCCGAGCCCGTGGCCGACTGGCTGGGACACCTGGTCCAGCAGCGCCGCCAACGGGTCCGTGGCGAGCCCAGCCCGCGCCAGCAGGCCGAGGCCGAGCAGGAGCGCCGGGACGAGGCCGACCAGGCCGTGCTGGCCCTGCTGCGTCGACACCTGGACGAGGACGTGGTCCAGGAGGAGGCCGTCCTCGACTTCCTCCGCCGCTACGGCCCCTTCGAGCCCGTGGCTGTCGAGGCTCAGCTGCAGCGGATGCTCGAGCGGGCGCCCGCGGACCAGCACGTCAGCTGGTACCTCGAGGCCATCCGCGCCCAGCTCGAGGGAGGTGCGCGATGAACACCCCCACCGTCGCCCCCATCCATAAGCAGCGCCTCAAGGGCCACTTCGCCTTCACCGGCATGCCCTTCCGCAAGAACGTCAAGGCCAAGCGCATGTTCGGCTCGAAGGCCCAGCGCGACCTGTTCCTGGCCCTGCTGATGTGGATCGAGCTGAAGGGCATCGCCCTGGTCACCGGCCCCAGCGGCGTGGGCAAGAGCATCACCACCCGTCGCTTCGTCAGCGAGCTGGACGAGCAGCGCTACAAGGTCTTCCGCTTCGGCTCGGCGACCTCCACCGTGGCCGGCTTCCTGCGGTCGCTCAACCGCGTCCTCGGCCTGCCCATGCGCGCCCACAGCGCCGACCTGTACGACCAGGCCCAGGCCCACCTGGCCGGCTACGCCGACGAGTTCGGACCCCACCCCCTGCTGGTCATCGATGACGCCGAGGCCCTGACCGTGGCCGTCCTGGATGTCCTGCGTCACCTGACGGCCTACGAACTGGACGCCGAGGATCGCTTCAGCGTCCTGCTGGTCGGCACCTCGGACATGCGCCGCAACCTGGCCCACCCCAGCCTCGAGCCCCTGCGCACCCGCATCGTCTTCGCCCAGCCCCTGCGTCCCTTCGGCAAGGACGACACCCGCAAGTACATCGACTTCCACGTCAAGGGTGCCGGCGTCAACCGGGAGCTGTTCACCCTCGAGGCCGCCAACCGCATCTTCCTCGCCTCCAAGGGCAAACCAAGGGCCATCAACCAGCTCGCCCTGCAGGCCCTCATCCAGGCCGCCGTCGAAGGCAGGGAGGCCATCGACGCCCAGGCCATGCAGGCCATCATCGACGCCCACCCCTTCTATGCCCGGGACCTGGGAGGACCAGCATGCGTGCAAGGGACCTGATCCGCCGCATCATCCCTCGCTGGCTGGACGCCAGGGAGGCCCTGGCCCTGTCCAACCTGTTCATGGCCGCATCCGAGGCCGTCTGGGACGTCCACGAGGCCAAGATGGTCGCCTACGTCACCGGCTGGATCCCAGAGGACGACCCCGTGCCCGACTTCGGCCTCGACCAGCCACCGCCCAGCGCCCTCGACGACCTGCCCTTCTGATCGCCGAGCATGAGATGGGACACGCCCGCCGGGCGTGTCCCATGCCGTCGACGCCGTGGTGCTCGCCCTTCCAGGCTACGCGGCCCTGGTCGTGGGACACTGGTGTTGAGCGTTTCCCGTCCCGCAGCGGCTACCGGGAGCGTGTCGGGGATGGGAAACGCTGGTGGTGGAGATCCCAGCTGATCCACCGGGAGACTTGGCTGGGATCTTCTTGGGAGAACAGCGTGGGACCGGACACCCAGGCACGCGCCCAGGCCGCGCAGGCAGAAGCCCAGCGTGAGCGCCAGCGCCGCCCGCAGCCTCGACAGGCCCCTCGCCCTGCACCGAAGCCCAGGGCGAAGCCGAGCGAATGGAGACCGACCGAAAAGGCCACAGGG
>CAYFMI010000130.1:0-6336 GCA_964344175.1 uncultured Anaerolineales bacterium | reverse complement strand
ATACCCTTGACCTACTTTTTCGTCACCATTTTACAGAAAGAAGTTTACACTAACTACTTATCTATGCCTTGTATGCCGGCATCTATATTTACCAAACTAGCTTCATCATCGAGGGAACACGTTACTTTGTACTCTTTGACGACGCCATGATCTCGATGCGTTATGCTAAGCACCTGGCCGAAGGTTACGGCGCGGTATGGAACCCTGGCGAAGCCCCCGTAGAAGGCTATTCCAACCCATTATGGGTTTTATGGATGGCCCTCTTCCACCTATTCCCTATTCCGATAGCAAAAACCAGCCTGGCGGTGCAAATCAGCGGGGCGGTGTTCCTGGCAGCTAATCTTTATTTCGTTAAACAAATCGCTGCAACACTCACAAAAAACTGGCTTGTTCCCCTATTAGCCGTCATGCTGACCGCTTTCTACGCCCCGCTCAACAACTGGGGCTTACAAGGCATGGAAGTCAGCCTGCTGGTGTTATTGCTCAATATGGCCGTGCTGAAATTCATCCGTGACCTACAAAACGAGCAATTCAGCCCCTGGCCCTTTGTCATTCTCGGATTCAGCACACTGGTGCGCATCGATATGATCGTTCCGGCGCTGACCATCACCGGCTTTGGCTTTCTCTTCATCCCGCGTCACCGTTGGAAACATCTCGCCTGGGGGGCGGGGATGCTGATCGTCTTTCTTGGTCTGCAAACGGCTTTCCGACTGTGGTATTACGGCCAGCCGCTGCCCAACACTTATTACCTCAAAGTCAATGGCCTGCCCATGCTGCAACAACTTCAGCGCGGTGTGTATGTTTTCGCACTATTTGCCAAAGATATGCGCTGGCTTTTACTGGCCTTGCCCTTCCTGGCCGTTCTCTGGCAGCGCGAGAAAAAGCTCTTTCTGCTGGCGCTGCTCATTCTCGCGCAAATTACCTATAGCATTTACGTGGGCGGCGATGCCTGGGAGCACAAGGGCGGCGCTAATCGCTATATCGCTATCGCTCTTCCGCTCTTCTTCGCGCTCTTTGTTTATGCTGCTGAGCAAATTCTCCAGACACTGACACAGAAAATTTCATTCTCCAAGTCGTGGTTTACCAACCTGGCACTGATCGGCTTCTCGTTGGCGGCGTTAGCAAATTTCAACTTCATCCAGCGCGACCCGGCCTATCTGCGGCGTTGGCTGCTGCTCAGGCCACCGATCTTTATCGAGGGCAACAAAGAAGACACTCGCATCGCTCTGGCCGTGCGAAAAAGCACTACGCCCGATGCCACCGTCGCCGTAGTCACTGCCGGGGCCATTCCCTATTTCTCAGAGCGGCCATGTCTCGATCTGTTGGGCAAGAACGATGCCTATATCGCCCAACTTCCCGCTCACACTGCCGAAACGCTCGAAGAGATCCGCCCCGGCCACATGAAGTGGGATTACGACTATTCGATTGGCGAACTCAAACCCGATATGATCGTGCAACTTTGGGGGGATAAAGAAATTGCTTACGAATATATCGAAGAATTTTATACCGTAATCGAAGTGGACGGGATGTTATTCTCAGCCCGGAGCGATTCCAGTGAAATTTTGTGGGATACAGTTCAGACTCAACCCTGAGTGGGCCGCGGAGACCTTGCAGGTTTCTAAAACCTTTGAGGCTTGAAAGACAATGCCGACTCCAATGCCCCATTCGCCAAACGCTGTGCCCAGATACCGTCTTCGAGGGTGCAGATCGGCTTTTCGGTTCCGCGCACCACCTTAATGAAGTGCTCCATCTGACCGATGAACATCACATTGCGCTCGTAGTTCTCAGGGATGGGAAAATCGGCCCATACGTCAGCTTCCGCTCGATACATTTTCAGCATACCGGCAACATAATCCCAATAAATGGTGCCTTCGGTGCCGACAATTTCTAGCTGGTGCGTGTGCGGGCGTTGGATATAACTCAGGTGGACACTACCCAACACACCGCTAGAAAAGCGCAGTCCCATCTCAGCCACGGATTCAACTTCGTCAATCTGCAAAGCCCGCACCGGCGCGGCAAAGGCCCAAATTGCAGCTACATCCCCCAACAACCAACGCAGATAATCGAGCGGATGTGTGAGCGTGAGAATCACGCCGCCGCCCAGATCTTTGCGGGCGCTGAAGCCCTTGCGATAATCCTCCCACGGATGCCAGCCGGGCAGGTACTCGCCCCAATGCACGCGCGCTGCCACTGCATCGCCAATAGCGCCTTCGCTCAGCAGCGTTTTCGCCTGCCGCAAAAGCGGATGGTAGCGATACTGAAATCCAACCAGCACCTGACCACCGCCGCGCTGCACGGCGGTTTCGAATTCATCGAGGCGCGCCAGCGAGTGCGAAACCGGTTTCTCCATGAAGATGTGACAGCCCATCTTGGCAGCGGGGATGGCAACATCGAGGTGCAGCGAAGTCGGGTTGGCGACGACGAGCGCATCGGGCTTGTGCGCCAGTGCGGCTTCAATGCTGGTTGCGACGGGATAGGCGGCAATTTCGTCGTCGGGCAGTGTGCTGCGTTTGCTGCGCAGAAAGACAAAATCACGTTCCCCGAGGGCATGTAAATTACGAAAGTGGCGGCGTCCGATGGAGCCGAATCCGGCGATCAATATTTTCATAGGGGGGTACAGGTTGGCAGGTTGAAGGTTGAAAGTTATTCGTCGAATGGTGCATAACCCCACTCATCCAGCACGTCTCCGGCGATTTCTTTGAAAATCTGTTTGTCACGGGCGGTAAAGAGTTGGCGCCACGAACCCGACTTGCCCTTTTTGAGCGGCTCGACGAGTTCACCGGCTTTTTGTTGCTGCCATTTAGCATCGGGGTTTTGGTTAAGTTCGGCGCTCAAAATTTCGGGCAATGTGGGCAAATCGGTATCCGCGCCGAGAAAGTCCCACAAGCGCGCCATCGCTTCCCAGGGGGTTTTGAGCAAATCTTCGTAACGAACGGCCATGTATTGCCCCTCGCCGAAAAGTTCTTTGCCCATTTGATCGGTTTCGGTGACGTTTTCGACCCAACTTTCGGCGGCGCGACGGATGGCTATTTCGGTGAAAATGGAGCGCTTGCCGCACATGTAGGGGGCTGGATCACGCTCAAAAGCCGCCCGGATCGCCCAATCGCGGCGGTTGAGATGCTGTGTGGCATCAATGAAAGCCTGAAACCGATGCGAAACCGCGGCATCACGGCCATCGCGTACGATGAAGATCAATTTGCCGTCGGGGAAGATTTTATGCATGCGGCGCACGGATTCACCGTTGAGCAGGGCGTTGGGGCTTTTGTCGCCGACGATGCGCGCCCCTTCCCGGCGGGCTTCGCGCGCCATCACGTATTCGACGGCGGCGCGCAGCATCACGGGCGAGAGATCACGGCCGCGGTTCCAACGGTTGCTGCGGCGCGTCAGCCAGGCTTCGATGGCCGGACTATCCACCAGCGCTTCGAGCGTGGGCTGTCGGGTGAAGAAATGCCCCTGATAATTGCAATGCACCTCCGGGTGCAGGCGGATCAGCCGGGTGAGCAACGTCGTCCCTGAGCGAGCGTGACCGTAGAGGAAGAATTTGTCCAGAGGAAAGAACTCTTTAAACTCAGCGACTTCTTCGGGGCTGATGGGCGGCACTTCGCCGCGCTTTCCGATGTGAAGCTGTCCGGTTAGCAATACTTGAGTGGTACGTTTTAAACGGTTGGTGATTTTGGAAATGAACATGAGAAAAGGGAGTGGGTGCTTAGTGCTTAGTGTTTAGGTGATTGGGTCATTAGGAAGCAGGTTACTGCCGTAACAATGGCTCACCGAATGCCTGATTGCCTATTTTCTAATCACCTGTTTCCTGATTACCTAACAATTTCAACAAAAATTCCGCCGTGTGCCGCCCGGCGCTGCCGTCGGTGTGGGTGCATTCGCGGGCGATAAAGTCGCTGCGTGCTCGCCGGTCAGCTTCGGGGTCGTCAAGGTAGCGGTTAATGGCTTCGCGTAACTCATCGGCGTTGAGGGTTTCGCACCCGGCCCCGGAGTCGCGGTAGCGCTGATGCGTGGGCCACCCGCTGATGGCTGTCAGCGGAAGGGTGAATTTGCCCGGCCAGCCTGCGGGGTCGTCCACGCACAGGCTGATAACCGGCGTACCGTGAATGGATGCTTCCACCACCATCGTCGAGTAGACCGTCACCATCACGTCAGAATAAGCCATCATGGACGATTTTTCGGGCATGTCTTCGCCAGAATAGTAGCTCATGCCGCCTTCGCCCAGCGGAACCGGTTCGACAACGTGAACGTGAGGCAGATCGCGGGCCAATTGGCGAATTTTTTCGCGCTCCCCGGCGTAATGCGGTGTATCTGAAAAGTGGGTGGGGTGCAAACGAATCAACAATTGTGCCGGATGGGAGAGTTGATCTTCCGCAACGAGACGCGCTAATATTTTCACATTGGGCAGATTCGGTGAAAAGGTCACAAAACTGCTGGCATACGAGATCAGCTTGCGCGCCGGGTCAAGGCTGTACATGGCGAAGTATTCGTCGCGATCAATCAGCCACTCGCCGCGAAAATAGCCATCGTAGGATGGCACTCCCCCAATATTGACGCGTTCGGGAGGCCAATCTGCCCCGAGGGTAAGCTCCTCTTTTTGAAGCTCAGACCAGCACGAGGCCCAGTCTACGGGCGCGCCGGGGAGACTGTAACTGCTGGAGTTGTCCCATCCGACAATCATCGCCGCGGTTTTGATACCGCGCGCGGCGGCTTCGCGCAAGAGATAACGATCATAACGCCAACCGGGGGTGGCGGCGACAACCAGATCGGGCTGATATTTCTTAAAAAGGTCGCCATAGAGCTGCGGGTTGAAGCACGCCTGCGCCCGCGCAACAACGCGGCGGGCCAAACGGCTGCGGCGCATAAGAGCCACAACGGCCTTCATCAGCGGGAAAAGCTGTTTGCGGCGAGTATGGGCTTCATCTTCGACCTGGCTGATGAAACCGTCCACAGCTTCGAGGTTGATGCGCCTGGAAGCCCCGGCGCGGCGCAAAAAGTGCAGCCACCATTGAAGCGAAGGGCTGACGGTACGCTCGTATTCACGCGCCTGATCCAGCCGCAAGCCTTCGAAAATCAGGCCGGGGCGGGCAAAACGCGCTGCTAGCGATTCTCTCAGGGCTTCGTCGGTGAAGAGTACAATCTCCATGCCTGCATCAAGCAAGGTAAAAACAAGATCGCTCTGTAAAAAGTAGACCACTGCAAGGCCGTGGTCGGCGCTGATGAAAATTCGTTTTGGTTTATTCATAATTTTTCACCGCGGAGTCGCAAAAGTTCGCAGAGTTTTTTATAAACTTTAGGAGTTATGCACTTGCGCAGGGGAAGCCCGAAAATAGGGGTGTGTGGGGCGCGAAGCGCCCCACACACCCCTATTTTCGGAATATCTTTCATCGAACTGCGCAAATCCTAAACTTAATAAATCTCTGCGTTCTCTGTATCTTTGTGGTTCACTTCTTTCGATAAACAATTTGATAACCCGTCGGGGCCAGGCTGATGGCTTCGTGGGGCGAGCGCACGCGGCCGGGGCCGATCACGGGCTGCATAATGTGCGCCAAAAAGCGCACGCCCATTAGCAGTGCGCGCCCGGCATATTGACGCCAGCCACGCATTTGGCGCAAAATCGGCCAGCGGATGTTACGAATCCCCTCCCCCAAAAAGAACATGGGGTCGTAATACCCTTCCAGCAGGGCGACTTCCAGGCCGTGGTCGGCGGCCATCTGCTCGAGGGCAAAATGCGTATAACGCACAAAATCCAGCGGGATCTGATGCATCTTGACCATGAATGGAATCGCGATGAGCAATTTTCCGCCCGGCTTAAGCATCTGCGCCAACGCCGCTAATAAAGCCTTTGAATCGTAAACATGCTCCAAGACGTTGAGCAGCAAAATCACGTCCACGCTGGCGGGCTTGAAGGGATTGGTTTGCGTCAGATCGCAAACAACGTCAATCTCCGGGTAGGGGTAGACATCCAGCGCCAAAAGGTTGCGCCCCTGCAAAGCATCGAAAAAGTCGCCGCGGCCCGCGCCGACATCCAAAATCAGCGCATCGGGATGAATTTCTTCAAGCTGGCGGGCCAAAAAGCGCCAATTCGCCTGACGCCAGGGCGTACCTGTATCGGGGGAGCGGGCCTGTCTTTCAGATGGACTGAAATTCTCCGGGGGTGGTGTAAACAACGGCGTGCCTCTCACCACCGAGGTTATCTGTCCGCAAGATATGCATATAAGCTGCGCATCGCCACCAGACTGAAAACTGTCCCCACAGTCGGGGCAAATTACAATTTCTAACAAACTCTAGTTTCCGGTAACTGAAGCTGCTCACAATCGAAGTTGGAGCAAACAG
>CAYFMI010000129.1:0-7054 GCA_964344175.1 uncultured Anaerolineales bacterium | reverse complement strand
CTAAACAGCCTACCTATTCTTCCGACGAGTACGTCTCTCAGGAACCCACTTACCACCCGGTTTCGTTCAGCGGCAACCGCAACCCCAACAACGGCTCGCGTTTCTAAGATCTATACCCTTACACTCCAATGGCTCGCGTTGACCCCCATCATCACACCGAGCAGGCAGCCCTCGAGGCCTCATCCGGGGGCTGCCCGTGGTTTTTCGACAATATCCCTGTGGGGATGTTCTTACCCCCGCTGGCTGTTCTCGTATCAGGCTTGCTGATGGCTCTATTTGTAACGCGCATGGAATTACCTGCTATCGCCACCCAAGTCGACACATCTGCACAGGCCGCATCCGTTCATCACAACGCGCCCAACTCAGGGACAATCGCGATGCTTTTTACACCAGAAGTGCAAAGTTGGGGGAAAGATATTGTCAGCTGGAGCGAGCAATGGGGGCTTGATCCCAACCTTGTCGCGACGATTATGCAAATCGAATCATGCGGCGACCCTAAAGCCGTTTCGTATGTCGGGGCAATGGGGCTATTCCAGGTGATGCCCTACCATTTTTCAGAAGGCGAAAACCCCTACAAACCTGACACCAACGCCTATCGGGGATTATCCCACTTAAATAACGCGTTAGAGGCACGCGGTGGCGATATTCGTTTGGCATTGGCAGGCTATAATGGCGGCATTGCGGGAGCCAGTCGGCCAGAGAATGACTGGCCGGCTGAGATGTTGCGCTATGTGTATTGGGGGACCGGAATTTATGCGGATGCTCAACAAGGAAGAACGCAGAGCGAACGATTAAACGAGTGGCTCGGCCGCGGTGGAGCGAGTCTCTGCTCTCAGGCAGCTTCTCGCCTTGGAATTCGTCGCTGACCCAGGGTGAGTGTCTCAGTTTCGGGAATGCCCATTGGATGTTTGGCAATCCTCATCGGCAAGTGGCAGCCAAACGAAAAATGTCGTCCCCTGCCCCACTTCTGAACTGACTTCAATTTGGCCCTCGTGATGGCGCACAATCCAATACGCAATCGATAAACCCAACCCAAAGCCTTTGCCATCTCCCTTGCGGGTACGCGATTTTTCTGCCCGATAGAAACGCTCGAAGATGTGGGGCAAATCTTCTGGGGGGATTCCAGGGCCGGTATCTGCAACGACCAGACGTGCCCGCTTATCAATTTTCCCTAAACCAACCACAACTTCACCGTTGGCCGGAGTATACTTGATAGCATTATCGATCAAGTTAAGCAAAACTTGTTTCAGGCGGTCGCGGTCTCCGCATACCAGCACCTGATCAATATCGCCCAAGCGCACCTGAACGCGCTCTTGGGCAATCACGCGGGTTTGCTGCAACACCTCTAACAGTAATGTGTCGAGTTCGACAATCCGATGATCGAGAGGCAGCTTGCCCGATTCCACCCGCGCCAGCAACAACAAATCACCAATCATGCGGGTAAGGCGATCTACCTCGCTCTCGATGCTGCCCAGGGCTTCTTCGTCGGCGCAGCCCATCCGCCGAAGTAAGTTAATGTTTCCCTTGATAACCGTCAACGGCGTGCGCAATTCATGCCCCACATCGGCGACAAAACGCCGCTGTGTATGAAAGAGATTTTCCAAACGACTCAGGGTCTGATTGAATGCCGCAATGAGTTGTCCGACCTCATCTGCGGGCGGCCCTTGATAGGGAATGCGCCGCGAGAGATCATCGGCACGGGTAATTTGCAAAGCAATGTTGGTAACGCGTTCCAACGACACCAACGCCTGATACGTAGTCAGCGAGACTGCCAGCGCCGCCAGGCCCATCGAAACCACCGTCCCTGCAATCAGAACGGTTAGCAAGGTGCGTTGCGTGGCCTCGACTATGGCCAGATTAGCCCCAATTTGCAGCGTACCGATTGGGCGCATACCAACCGATAGTGGAACACTCAATACTCGCAAATGTGTTTCACTAATGCTGGTTGTGCGAAAAACAGGGTGGGCGGGAGAACGGTCTAGCGGAGCCAGGGGTTCGCTAATATGGCGGATGCTGGCAGAAGCAAAACTCAACCCCGAATCACGTTCCCACAGTTGGAAATAGACATTGGCAATTAACTCTAGATCGGGAGTCGAAACCATGTCCAATTCCCCCACCGCATTGAATTGCGTTGCCCGAACCAGATCTTCGGCGGTTTGTTCAAGCAATTCATCAATTTGATTGACCAAATTCAGGCTGACAAGTTGGTAGACAACAAAGCCAAATACTAACAGAATGCCCCCCACCAGCGAAGTATAGAGTAATGTCAGTCGAAACCGTAACGACATCAATTCGTTTGCCGCAAGACATACCCCACACCGCGTACAGTGTGGATCAGACGGTCTTCTTCTGAAGTTTCCAGCTTCTGGCGCAGGTAGCGCACGTACACTTCGATAATGTTGCTCTCTCCACCAAAATCGTACCCCCATACCGAATCGTAGATAACATCGCGAGTGAGTACCTGGCGTGGATGGCGTAAAAATAACTCTAACAATTCGTATTCTTTGGCCGTCAGGGTAATCACCCGTTCCCCGCGCCGGGCCTGACGAGTCCCTGTATCTAAGACCAGGTCAGCGAACTGATACACCTTGGGGCGGTTGGTAGGCTGAGATCGTCGCAAAAGGGCCCGAATGCGGGCGAGCAATTCATCGAGATCGAACGGCTTCACCATATAATCATCCGCCCCCATATCTAGACCAATGACGCGGTCGTTGACGCCATCTTTAGCAGTTAGAATGATAATGGGAACATCGCCCCCCATGCGCAGACGCCGACATACTTCTAACCCGTCAATGCCCGGCAACATGAGATCGAGAACTACTAAATCAGGGGGTGTATCTCTGGCAATATCCAACCCCGATTTGCCATCCATGGCAACATCTACTTCATAACCTTCGTAGGCTAAACTACGTCGTAGAAATGTCAGGATACCCTCATCATCTTCAATTACCAGCACTCGAGCACTCATACAGACCTCCAAAACGCTTCTAAATCGAAACTATACCACAGGCTCAGAAAAGAAAAAAGGCCGCCACAAGGCGACCCTTTTTTACCATCATAGGCAGGGAAGGCAACTAAGCAAGTTCGACGACGCCGCCGGCCTCCTCGAGTTTGGACTTGGCTTCTTGAGCGGCTTCCTTGCCGGTAGCTTCCAAGATCTTGGAATCCGCGGTTTCAGCAAGTTCTTTGGCATCTTTCAAGCCCAGGCTGGTGAGCTGGCGGATGACTTTGATGACCTCGATTTTCTTAGGGCCAGCATCCTTGAGGACGACATCGAATTCTGTCTTTTCTTCTTCAGGCTCAGCATCGGCAGCAGCAGCACCGGGCATGGCAGCCATTGCAACCGGAGCAGCGGCGGAAACGCCCCACTCTTCTTCTAGCATTTTCACCAACTCGGCAGCTTCCAGAACAGATAGTTCACTCAGTTGCTCCATGATTTTTTTCAAATCAGCCATTTTTAAACTCCTTCATTTCTTCTTTCGGACGCATCATCGCTTTATGAAACATCCACTCATTATTGAATTTGAATATTACAGTTAGGCAGCACTGGCGGCTGCGTCTTTCTCAGCATACGCCTTGAGCACGCCAGCAACCTGACGTCCCGGCTCGGCCAGCAAGCGGGTGAGCTTGGTAGCCGGCGCAAGAATCGTACTCAACAATTGCGCACGAACAATCGGCAACGGCGGGACTTTCGCAAGGGCAACAATCTCTGCCGGGGACACAGGCTTATCACCCAGGTATCCGGCTTTCAATTCAACGAAAGCTGAGTCGTCGGCAAAATCTACAATCGCCTTTGCTAAACCCGGGGCATCTTCGAACGCAAAACCGATTGCTGTATCGCCTAGAAAAACTTCAGGGGCAATTTCGTAACCTGCCTGCTCGAGAGCCAGTTTTACCAGGGTGTTTTTCACGATGTGGAATTCACCACCTGCTTCACGGATATCGGCGCGCAACTTGTCCAGATCATGCATGGTGAGGCCAATATATTTGGTAAAGACAACGGCTTTACTGCGGCCTAGCCATTCGCCATATTGCTCAATCATGGCTTGTTTTTGCTCTTTTGATATAGCCAAAGAAACTTCCTCCTTCCCAGAAAAATTGGTGTATTTTAGAAACTATCGTCGAAAATCTCGTGGTTTAGGGTGTAGAGCGGGCATGGTGCGCTTCACACCCTAAACCGCGAAAACTCAGTACGATGATTCCCATATTCCAAAAAACAAAAGTCTTCACCTCGAAAACAAGGTAAAGACTCATTCCAAGCAATCATAACATTTTGGAGAGCCTCACCTCGGCAGGGAATTAAGTCCTTCGGGCTGATGGACACCTGCTGTCTTCGGCAAAGTTCGACACACGTTGTAGGCGCGTTTAGCTTGTTACTTCCATACCACGGGCTTTGGCAATATCAATACGAATGCCGGGGCCCATGGTCGTACTCAGGGTAATGCGGCGCATGTAGGTGCCTTTGGCTGCGGAGGGGCGCGCTTTTTTAACAGCACCGATCAACGCGGCCATATTTTCAAACAGTTGTTCAACTTCAAAAGATACTTTCCCTATTGGCACATGCAGATTCGCCGTCTTGTCAACACGGAATTCGACACGACCTGCTTTGGTTTCATCAATGGCGCTTGCCAAATCATCACCGGCTGCAACAGTGCCTGCTTTGGGGTTGGGCATCAAGCCACGGGGGCCTAAAACGCGTCCCAGTCGCCCAACTTTTCCCATCATCGCCGGGGTTGCAATAGCCACATCAAAGTCAGTCCAACCATCTTGGATCTTTTTGATCATTTCGTCGTCATCAGCGACAAAATCGGCGCCCGCATCGCGGGCTTTCATGGCATCTTCGCCCTGAGCGAAAACCAGCACGCGTACCGTCTTTCCCAAACCATGCGGTAGAACAACAACATCGCGCACCTGCTGGTCGGCATGCCGAGGATCGACACCCAAACGGATATGCAATTCTACGGTCTCATCAAATTTTGCGAAGGCAAGTTCTTTTGCCAACGCAATGGCTTCATCTGGATCGTAATTCTTAAAACGATCGACTCTGGCGTGTGCTTCTCTGAATTTTTTACCTTGTTTAGACATGAGTACTCCTAGGTGGTTCAAGCGGGCAAAATGCCCTCCCACGAGAGTTAACCTTCTACTGTAATGCCCATATTACGGGCGGTACCTTCAATCTGGCGCATAGCGCCTTCAATATCAATTGCGTTGAGGTCTTTCATCTTGATCTCAGCAATTTCACGTACTTGGGCTCGGGTGACGCTGCCCACTTTTTCCCGATTTGGCACGGCAGAGCCTTTTTCTACACCAGCCGCCTTGCGAAGTAAAGCTGAAGCTGGCGGGCTTTTGAGGACAAACTTGAACGAACCATCGGTGAAGATGCTGATTTCAGCAGGAATAATATCGCCCATGCGGCTTTGGGTGCGGGCATTGTACTCTTTGCAAAACTGCATAAGATTTATGCCGTGAGCGGCCAACGCAGGACCAATTGGGGGAGCTGGGTTTGCTTTCCCTGCCTCGATTTGCAACTTCACAACTGCTTTTAACTTTTTTGCCATTCTATTCTCCTTTGTGGTCGGCGAACGTTGTTGCATTCGCTTGGCGGATGTTTTCATCCTCCCACGAGGTTTTATACTTAGTTTAGGGTAAATAATTGAGCAAACTTCAGCTTGAGCGATTACATTTTCTCAACTTGTAAGAAATCTAATTCTACCGGTGTTTCACGGCCGAAGAAATTTACCATTACACGCACTTTGGCGCGTTCCATATCAAGCTCGGCAACAGTACCATGAAAATCTTTGAAAGGGCCTTCAATGATGCGTACTCGCTCATCAATGCGGAAGGTGACCTTGATGCGTGGCGCATCGGCTTCCATTCGTTTTACAATATGGGCGACTTCTTCTGGGCGTAAGGGAATAGGCGTATTGCCCATACCTACAAAACCAGTCACGCCGGGGGTGTTGCGCACAACATACCAGGATTCTTCGGTCAGTAGCAAATTTACTAGTATGTACCCTGGAAATACGCGGCGCTCAACTGTACGGCGCTTACCTTCTTTTACTTCGATCTCTTCCTCGGTAGGAACAACAACGTCAAAGATCCGGTCTTGCATCCCCATGGATTCAATCCGCTGCATCAAGTTATGATGAACTTTGTTCTCGTATCCCGAATAACAGTGAACCACATACCAGGCGCGGCCATCGTCCTCCACCGGCATTTCTTCGGGGAGAGAAATTTCTTCCTGCGTTAATTCATCATCAGGCGCTTCTGGAGATCCTTCAACGATCTCTTCTTCCTGTGACTCAGGTTCTTCGATCAAGCGATCTTCGCGGTCCTGTTCAGACATCATCATCACTTACCTGGCCTTACTTTATCTCCAAAAAATGTGTGGGCCTTGAGACCTACACACCCAAAATTAGCACGAAGAGACGGGAGAACAAGTAATCCAGTACCCCGAGGAAAGCGCTCATCCCAAAAGTCACAATGAGCACAATTATCGTCAGGTTGATGGCTTCCTGGCGGGTAGGCCAAGTAACCTTGCGCAGTTCACCAACTGTCTCACGATAAAAACGAGTTAGCGCGTTTCCGCGTGTTGTTTTTTTCTTTGCCACACAATTCTCCTTTTTGCGGCGAAAACGCCGCCTCACAGGGTGGACGGCGTGACTTACCAGGCAGGCGAGGCAGGAATCGAACCCACAACCTACGGTTTTGGAGACCGTTGCTCTACCTAATTGAGCTACTCGCCTATTTAGTCCGATTGACCGTATTCGTCTAATTCTTCAGGATCAAAATGATCCATCAGAGAAATACGGCAAACACATCAATCGGACCCGAATATCTACCTTACCTCACGATGCGGTGTGTGCTTTCGACAGCGGCGGCAGTATTTATTCAGTTCAAGCCGCCCGGCATCGTTTCGGCGATTTTTCTCCGTCAAATAATTACGCTCTTTGCACTCGGTACAAGACATGGTCACTACGTGACGGACACCTTTCTTACCAGCCATAATTTACCTACTCAATGATCTGGGTGACAACGCCAGCGCCTACTGTCA
>CAYFMI010000128.1:0-7792 GCA_964344175.1 uncultured Anaerolineales bacterium | reverse complement strand
TTGCCTCCTTGGGGCGGCCTGTCTTTTTCTAAAGGCACTTAGCGAGAGTGCCACTAAATCGTAGTTCCCGCTGTTGAATTCAACAAGCTTGGCCCAATCAATTGCCCCATCTTCCATGCAAAATTTTGCAATGAATTCTCGGGTAAATTTGTTTTCGATTCGCGCTCGACCATTCTCGAACGTTAGATTGTGTTCCCTGGCACGGAAACCAATAGGTTCGATGATATCCGTGTACAATTCTAGATTTTCACTGATCAGATACCAAAAATTTTGGCCTACCACTTTTAAATAGCCTCGCAAATAACTCGTGCGAGTTTTTCCATAGCAGATTCCCAGAACAGGCTGAACATTTTTTCCATGTACTGACTGTTTGACGCGTCGTACAGCTTGTTGTAAGTCGTCTGCGAGTTTGCTCTGTTGGGAGCTATTGCCCCAGTTTGGCCCAGATTTTACAGATACAATGTAGTGAATCCCGCCGTGCTGGAATTCCAAATCCACCCCTGGGGCGGTGGATTTGCGACCACCACAAGTGCGACTGGCAATAAAAATTGCCAGGTCTTCCAAAAAATCGCCAAACAGTTTTTCTTCCGATGAAGATAAAAATGCGTCCAGCAACCCCCGCATTAATTCTCCGGCTGCTTGAATATTCTTAGCCTTGAAAAGATAAGGATTTTTCTTCAGTAATTTTGCCAGGGTCAAGCGTTCTAGTGAACCGATTCTTTTCAGGTGGAATTCAACAATATTTTCATTAGCAAATGCGTTAACTTCATCAAGAGACAGTGGTTTCATCTTCTCTCTCCACACTGATGATTGCTCGCTCGTCGAACAATGGAGGTTGGGTTTGTGAAATCCGCTTTCGTGCCTGGCGGCAGTATTCTTCGTTAATATCAATCCCTATATATTTTCGTTTTAATTGTAGTGCTGCTACAGCAGTTGTTCCAGAGCCAATGAACGGATCCAAAACAACGTCACCAGGTTGTGTAAAAAGTCGGATAAACCAAGATGGCAATTCCTCCGGGAAAGCTGCGCTATGATTACGATTGGAGCATTCTGTTGCCATGTGAATGACGTTTGTAGGGTAAACGCGGTCTCTCCCAACCCAGTTTGATATATTTTTTCCAAAACCACTTTCGACCTTTGATTCGTCTCGGGTTCGATCAGTTTCACTCAGATTGCTAAGTCGGGACTGCGCCCAATCTCCGATAGGAACCATGACCTCTTCCTGGTACATGTGAAACTTGCGATGTTTGTTGAACTGTAACAGGCGCTCCCATGAATCGCGGAAACGATTGGGCCACTTCCCTGGATAGGAGTTTTTCTTATGCCACATGAATTCTTCGGTCCATAACCAACCGAGTTCTTTCATTCGTAAGATTAATTCAAGGACATAGGTGTGGCGTTCACCGCTGACTACTCTTTCTTTTATATTGAGAATAAATGTTCCAGTAGGTTTCAAAACTCTTAACAATTCTTGGGCTTTTGGTGCAAACCATTCAACATAATCGTCTGGCTTTATGCCCCCATAGGTTTTTGCGCGTTGATCTGCATAGGGTGGTGAAGTAAATATTAAATCAATGCGGCTATCAGGTAATTCTCTCAGAATTTCTTCGCAATCGCCGTGATAAATCTGGTTGACGAAATCCATACCAGTATTCCTTGTTTAGTAATCCGAACGTTTATTCTATTATACCCTAATTGCTCCGTATCACTGATTAAGCACAAAATCCAGCGCGTACTGGGCGTCCAGGTAGTAGGGGTTAGCCTCCAGGGCGGCGTTGAAGTCGGCCACTGCGCCGTTGATATTGCCCTGGCGGTAAAGGCCCCAGCCGTGCCACAAGAGCGCCTCTTCCGAGTTGGGGGTGCGCTGCAAGGCATAGTCCGAGACGGCCATCAAATCGTCAACCCGGTTGGTGTGGAAATAGGCGAAGAACGGCCCAAACTGATAGCGCAGCATGCGCTGCGGTAGCCCGTAGGTGCGGGCGTTGTCGTAGGCTTGGGCGGCATCTTCATAGCGCTCGAAGAACAACAAATTGGTGCCCAGGTTGAACCAGGCAAAGGCATCTTCGGGGTTGGCGTCAATCTCGGCCTGCGCGGTCTCCAGGGCTTGCTGGCGGCTGTTTTGCTCCTCCCAGGCCGAACCCAGGATTGACTTCACCCTCTCTTCTTGCTGCGGCAAATAGATCAGCATATAGAGCCGGTTGAAAGGCTGCCAGTCAGCATCGATGGTGGCATAACTCACCTGCCGGTTGGGGCCGCGAAAGGTATCTTGCACGGTAAACGTCTGCGCGGCTTCGTCATAGCCGGTCACCACCAGATAATGCGCTGCCCAGAGGTCATCGTTGGGCCAGTAGGCTCCGGCGAAATAAAAACTCGATTCGATCATCACCGGAATTTCGGCGGCGATGAATTGTTTGAGCAGTTCCAGGTCGCCGCCCACCCGGTATTGTGTGCTAAGCCACCCGGCGTAGTTGCGGGCATAGTGTGCCAGCTCTTCGATATTGACGTTGCGGTCTTCGCGGGCCGGTTTGAGCAGCGTCGAAATATCAAATTGATCGCCTTCCCAGCCGTAATAATGTAAATAAATTGAGAGCGCCGCCGGGCCGCAGTTGTTCCAGTCCTGCTGCTCCCAGCCGGGAGAAGTGAGTTCGATTTTTTCCGGCAGCGCCGTAGGTGGAGGCGTAAGAGATGGGGTGGGGAAAGCGGTGCTGGGGGTTGCGGGGGTTGCCGTCTCGGTGGGGAAACGGGTTGGAGATGCGCTGGGCGCGTGGGTGGCAGCCGGCGATTGCGCCATTGGGGTGGGGATGGCCTCAACCGGGTTGATCACGCCCCGCAAGTAGGTCAGGGCAATATCCAGCCGCCATGAGAGCCGCCCCTCCACCGCCGGGACCTGATAGATGACAAGACCGAGTAACGCAATACCAATCAGGATAAACAATAGTTTGCCAGGTGTTTTTTTCGACATGCCCAAAATTGTATCACTATCGTTGACGCGGCTTAAGCCGCATGGTAGAATTCTCCCCGCTTAATAAAGAAAGCCCCCATCGTCTAGTGGCCTAGGACGCGGCCCTCTCAAGGCCGAAACCGGGGTTCGAGTCCCCGTGGGGGCACTCGCCATCAAAGAGGTCATCCAGCAGAAGCCGGGTGGCTTTTTTGATTCATTTCGCAAAAGCAGACATGCATTAGTTTCCCGGTGCATGTCTGCTTTTGCGGTGATCAGAACTCGGCTATTTCTGGTGGCGATAATAATCCACTTCCGCGACCAACTCAGTGTTGCCCAGAATGATGTCGGCGGCTTTTTCGGCCAACATCATCGTGGGGGCGTAGTTGTTGGCGTTGGGCACGTAGGGCATCACCGAGGAGTCGACCACCCGCAAACCCTCTAAGCCATGCACGCGCATAGTTTTGGGATCTACGACCGCCATTTCATCGCTGCCGAGCTTGCAGGTGCAGGAGGGGTGATAGGCCGTTTCGCCATCCCTGCCGACCCAATCTAAAATCTCTTCATCGGTTGCCACCGACGGACCGGGCGAGACTTCGCCGCCGTTGTAGGGATCCATGGCCGATTGATTGAGAATATGGCGCGCGCAGCGAATGGCCTCTACCCACTCGCGGCGATCTTGATCGGTAGAAAGGTAGTTGAAGCGCAAAGCCGGATACACCGTCGGATCAGCCGATTTTAGCTTGAGTGAGCCGCGCGCATCCGAGTACATTGGCCCAATGTGTACCTGGTAGCCGTGCCCCCCGCTTGGCGAAGTGCCGTCATAACGAATAGCTACCGGCAAGAAGTGGAACATCAAATTGGGGTATTCGACATCTTCATTGCTACGCGCAAATCCGCCCCCTTCGAAGTGATTGCTGGATGCTGGCCCCTTTTTGAAGAGCAGCCATTGCAGCCCCACCCAGGGTTTGTTATACCACTTCAGCGCCGGGTAGACCGAAACGGGCTGTTTGCAGGCGTGTTGCACATACACTTCGAGATGATCTTGTAAATTTTCGCCGACACCGGGGAGATCGAGTACCGTGGAAATTCCCAGGGATTCCAACTCGGCGGCGTTGCCCACCCCAGAGAGCAACAGCAACTGCGGCGAGTTGATCGCGCCCCCACTGAGGATGATTTCTCCGGCATAGAGTTTCTCAACCTTGCCCCCGCGCAGCGACACTTCCACGCCCACCGCTTGTTGCCCCTCGAAGAGAATTTTCGTCACGAAGGCGCGCGTTTTCACCTCTAAATTGGGGCGATCCATAATCGGATGCAAATAAGCCCGCGAGGCGCTCATGCGCCGCCCGTTACGCACATTGCGGTCGAAAGGCGCAAAGCCCTCTTGTTTGTAGCCATTGACATCATCGGTCAGCGGGTAGCCAGCTTGTTGCACAGCCTCAAAGAAGGCCGTAAACAACGGATTTGTGGCCGGGCCGCGTTCGAGTTCCAGTGGCCCAGCGAAGCCGCGGAAATTCTCATCACCGCCTGCCAGGCTGTTTTCCATACGTTTGAAATAAGGCAAACAGTGGGCATAGTCCCAGTTTTCCATACCGGGGTCGGCAGCCCAGCGCTCGTAATCCAGCGGGTTAGCGCGCTGGAAAATCATCCCGTTGATGCTGCTTGAGCCGCCCAGAATTTTCCCGCGCCCCTGATAGATGCGCCGGTTGTGCATGAACGGTTCTGGCTCGGATTTATAACACCAGTCGTAGTATTTGCTGCCGATGGGATAAGTCAGCGCCGCCGGCATATGGATGAAAATGTCCCACCACGAGTCGGGGCGCCCGGCTTCCAGAACCAAGACAGAGTGCTCGCGATGAGCGCTCAGGCGATTGGCAAGCACACAGCCTGCCGATCCACCACCGACGATGATTGTGTCGTACTGCTTTGAGCCGATCATGGATTTCTCTCCATGGGAATCATTTGGTACCGTGTCTGGATGATGGTATAGTTAGCTGGCCTTATCGCCATTTCATTATAACAATTAGAATTGGCATAGGGCGTTGAATATTTCAGGGCTTCCCCTCCGTAATTACCCCCCCTATTTTTCGGGCTTTCCTCTCACAAATGCGTAACCCCTAAGATAGCAATGTTTTCCATGCCATGAACCTGAAAAGTTTGCAAACCGATCTGATAGCCCTTCAAGGCAATGCGATCCTTTTTGAGGCGCAGCACTTCAACGCGCGCAAAGAGGCCTTAAACTTTATTGCCCTGATCGAAAAGCTTGCTCTGGATCAGCCCGAAAATAAAACCTTGCGCGCTTTGCACGATCAGGCCCAAGAACTGGCCGACCGTATTCTGGTTTTCAACGATGTGCTATTTCAACAATTGCGTGCCGATGTCCAGGCAGGCGCGCAGGGCCGTCTCCTGCGAAAGTTGTTAGTGCCCTTTACGACCTACACCCCGGAAAACGGCGGCCAACCTCATTACGGGTATGAGAACCTGGATGTTCTGATCGAGGGGGTGTTGATGCCTATGCCGCACCCGGAGCCAACTTTAGCGCGCACTTATGGTATGGCGCGTTATGAACCCACGCCAGTCAGTGTGATGCTAGAAATGTATGACCAGGTACAATTTTCGGAGGGCGACGTTTTTTATGATTTGGGAGCGGGGCTGGGAAAAGTTGTTATGCTGGTGCGCTTACTGGCAGGAGTGCCCTGCATTGGGGTGGAATTTGAGCCAGCCTATTGTGAATATGCTGGGCAGCGCGCCGCAGACCTGGGCTTGAGCGGGGTTAAATTCATTAATTCCGACGCCAGAGATGTCGATTATTCGGACGGTACGATTTTCTTTTTGTTCAATCCTTTTGGCGGTGACATCTTCAGGGATGTGATGGAAAATTTGCACCAGGTCGCGCAACATCATGCCATTACCATTTGCTCTTACGGGGCCGCTACACCGCCGCTGGCCGAACTGACCTGGCTGCAAGTGGATGATCCCGGAACCGTCGATGAAGTCTGTCTGGCAATTTTTCGGAGCAATTTGCCTTTCGTTGAAAAGTAACCCGAAAATAGGGAGCGTGGTGCATCTACTCGCGAGTGGGTAATGCATCGTTGATATAATCTCTTCGCACAAAGGAGGCTGGCGCTATGAGTCAAGCAACGATTAACTTCAAAGAGAAATTTTCGCTATTCAGTGAACATTGGTCGCCAAAGATCATTGCCCAGATGAACGATTATCACTTCAAGATTGCCAAGATCCAGGGCGAATTTGTCTGGCACAGCCACCCCGAGACGGATGAAGTTTTTATTGTCATGCGCGGCGAAATGCAGATCGCCTTCCGCGACCGGGTGGTGGAACTTCGCGAGGGGGAGATGGTCGTTGTTCCCAAAGGCGTGGAGCACAAGCCCATTGCCGAGACAGAATGCCATATTCTGATGGTGGAACCGGCGGGTACACTCAACACCGGTGACTCGCAAAGCGAGCATACGGTCGAAGAAATACCCTGGATATGACCCCGCAAAGACCGCGAAGTCCTTGTGGATTATTTGTCCATTTTTCGGTTTCGCATTTTGTATTCATGGCTTAAAGTAGGATGGAACAGGAGTAGTCTATGAATAAAATCCTTCCGAATACGGAAACAATGTATACCGCCTTGCTGCAAAAAGACCCCAGCTATGAGGGGATCTTCTTTGTAGCGGTAAAGACAACCGGCATTTTTTGCCGCCCGACCTGCACAGCCCGCAAGCCCAAACCCGAAAATGTGGAATACTACCCCTCCACGCGCGCGGCCCTGCTGCACGGTTACCGGCCCTGCAAAATTTGCCACCCCATGCGGTCTAAAGGAGAATTCCCAGAGTGGCTCAAGCCCTTGATGGATGAGATTGAAACCCGCCCCAATACCAAGCTTAAGGATAAGGATTTACGTACTCGCGGGCTGGATCCCAACCGGGTGCGGCGCTGGTTCAAGAAACACCACGGGATGACTTTCCAGGCCTATCAACGCACCTTACGGGTCAGTGAGGCTTTTGGGCGCATCAAGAATGGCGACACCGTCACCGAGGCGGCCTATGCCTCTGGTTACGATTCATTGAGTGGCTTTAGCGATTCCTTCAAGAAAAACACCGGCCTGACGCCCCAACAAAGCGCGCGGGGAACCATCATCCTCACCCGGCGCATTCTGACACCGCTTGGCCCGATGCTGGCCGGCGCCACCGATGAAGGCCTCTGTTTACTGGAGTTTGCCGATCGCCGCATGGTCGAAACTCAAATGCAGCGCCTTAAGAAACGCCTGCAAGCTGAGTTCCTTCCTGGCGAGCATTCCCACCTCGAGGAAACAGCCCGCCAAATTGAAGCCTACTTTGCCGGAGAGCGGCGGGCATTCACCGTGCCTTTGCATCTCCCCGGAACACCGTTTCAGCAGCAAGTTTGGGCAGCATTGCAGATGATCCCCTATGGAAAGACGCGCTCCTACAAAGAGCAAGCTGAGATTATTAACAACCCTCAGGCTGTGCGCGCCGTCGCCCGCGCCAATGGCGACAACCGCATTGCCATCATCATCCCCTGCCACCGCGTCATCGGCGCGGATGGCAGCCTGACCGGTTACGGCGGCGGCTTGTGGCGCAAGCGCTATTTACTGGATCTGGAAATCAATAACAACCCTGATTAAGTGTCTTGCCGGTGTAATTTGTTTGACCAAAACCCGGGCTTGCTCTATACTCTTAGAAGTTACGCACTTGCGCAGGGAAAGCCCAATATCTTTCAGCGAACTGCGTAAGTTCTAACTCTAACAATAACCAAGACTCTAAGGATTATGTAAATAACCCAAGTTGCTACCTTGAGCTGAAAGGGTAGAAGGTCCATGAGTTCTCTGCT
>CAYFMI010000127.1:0-7949 GCA_964344175.1 uncultured Anaerolineales bacterium | reverse complement strand
TGCGCTCTCAGCGGTAAAAGCGCTTTTCGTTTCGACTTTAAGAAAGCCCTGCGCTTGTGTTCATCCCACCTCGCCCGCGGGGAGATTTTCTGCTATAATTAGAACATATGAGCGACTTTACTCGTCTGGCAATATTAACTCGGCAAATGCATCTGGAGCCTTCCGGTGGTTTGGAATGTCCAGAGCTTTCAGCGCGCAAGCAGGATTCGATAGCGGTCAGCCATGCTATGCTTCCGAATGGTCGCAAAATAAAGCTGCTAAAAACTTTGCTAACTTCGGTATGCGAACGAGATTGTTATTACTGCCCCTTTCGGTCGGGGCGCGATTTTCGACGGGCAACCTTCAAGCCAGATGAGTTTGCTAAAATCTTTATGTACTTGCAGCAGGCCCAGATTGTGGAGGGAGTGTTCCTTAGTTCAGGAGTCATTAATGGCGGAGTCTTCACGCAAGATCAGATTCTAGCCACCGCAGAAATTCTACGAAAAAGGTACGAATATCGCGGCTATCTACACCTCAAAATCATGCCCGGTGCAGAGAAAGCCCAGGTGGAACAGGCCATGCTGCTGGCCGACCGGGTATCGGTCAATTTGGAAGCCCCAAACACGGCTCGCTTACAATGTCTGGCTCCACACAAAGCCTTCATCGAAGAACTGCTAACGCCTCTGGGCTGGGCCGAACAAATCCGCCGGGAACGGCCGCCCCACAAAGCCTGGAAGGGACACTGGCCTTCGACGGTGACCCAATTCGTAGTGGGCGGCGCTGATGAAAATGACCTGGAATTACTTGCGACGACTGAGCATCTCCACCGAAAAATGGGATTGACGCGGGCTTATTTTTCGGGTTTTACTCCGGTAGTGGATACTCCTCTTGAAGACAAGCCTCCCACCCCTCTTGCACGTCAGAATCGTTTGTATCAAGCTTCCTACCTTATCCGCGATTATGGCTTCAATCTCGAAGAAATGCCCTTCGTCGAGGACGGCTTCTTGCCTTTGGATCGCGATCCTAAGCTGGCCTGGGCACAACAAAATTTGCAGCACCAGCCCATCGAGATCAACCGGGCCCCGCGTGAGCTACTCTTGCGCATCCCCGGGATTGGGCCTAAGGGGGTTGCGGCTATCCTCAGTGCCCGGCAGCAGGCAAAACTCCGTGACCTCAGTCAATTGGTAAAATTGGGGATCAAAACCAAAAACGCGGCCCCCTTTATTTTGCTGGATGGAGTGCAACCGGCTAGGCAATTGGCGTTGTTCTAGGCGCTTCCATCCGATGTGTGTCGCGCCAAGCGCGCAGCCAGGGCCTCGCGCACCAACCGAATGGGATGTACAGCCTGCCGCGCCGCGCCATCTTCGATTTGTGCCTGACAGGATGTTCCACAAGCGGCAACAATCACACCCTCCCCCGCATCGCGCACCCTCGGCAACAAGACTAACTCCCCCACCTGCATTGAAAGCTCATAATGTTCGGCTTCGTAGCCAAAAGCCCCGGCCATGCCGCAGCAACCCGCCTCGACCACCGAAACCGCGCAGCCAATGGCGGTAAGCAAAGTTGTCGTTGCTTCTACCCCAACCGGCATACCATCATCTGCGGGGGGCTGCGCTTTTTGGTAGCAATGGCCGTGCAGCAGGACGGGCGACAGAGGGCGATGGACGGAGGAAAGTTGCGCTTGACAAGCAGGCTGGCGCACCAAAAATTCGTCAATCATCCAGGCCCGGCGGGCGATGCCCTCCACGCGTTGATCGCCGGGAAAGAAATCAAGATACTCGTCTCGCAGGGTATAAATTTCGGAAGGCTCCAGGCCGACAATCGGCAGTTTGCCAGCGGGGTCTAGCTTATCAATCGCGCGGATTACTTTGTGAGCTTGCCGCTGCCCTGCGGCGAGAAATCCCTTCGAAATCAAGGTGCGCCCGGCCCCCAACACGGGCAAGCGCCGCACCCTGAAACCCAGGTGGCGCAGCACTTGCAGGGCAGCAGATTCATCGGCAGGCGTAAAATAGCGCGTGAAAGCATCGGGGAGGTATAGAATATCCGGCTGGACCTCAGCGGTCTGTGTGCTTGAAGGGGACAGAAAAACTGGCTTTCTCGCAGGTGGTTTCGGGTGGAACTGGGGGATGGGGCGCAGCGGCGTCAGGCCGAGGGTGCTTGTTATCAGGCGATGAAGCGGCACAAAACTTGTCAGGGCGTTGAATGCCCCCCCGAACCCATGCGCTAATTGAGCCAGTCGGCCTATGTACCCAAACAAATAATCTCGCAGACGGCGGCGGCGGCTTTGGTAATAGTGGTGCATAAACTCGTATTTTAGTTTTGCCATATCCACCAGCGAAGGGCATTCTGCCTTGCAGCCCTTGCAGGCCAGGCATGCATCAAGGGCGGCGAAGACATCTTGCACATCTATAGAATCTAACGGGCTTGGGTGACGAATGAATGCCCGCAGGAGATTTGCCCGCCCGCGCGTGGAATGCATCTCCTCACGGGTAGCCTGAAAAGATGGGCACATCACCCCGTTGTCCTTGCGACAGACGCCTGCTCCGTTGCAAATTTCGATCGCCCCGCTGAGTTGATCCTGTTTATCGAATTGGAGTACCGTTTCCCAGCCCTGAGTTTGATAGCCGCTCCCATAGCGCAGATTTGTATCCATAGGGAGTGGATCGACAATTTTGCCGGGGTTGAGAATCCCATAAGGGTCGGCAGCCCTCTTCAGCCTCCGGAAGGCCCCCACAATCCTGGGGCCATAGAGCATCTTTAACCACTCGGAGCGCGCCAGCCCGTCGCCGTGCTCTCCAGTGGTGGTGCCTCCCAAAGCAATCGTCGCCGCGATGGCTTCTTGCGCGATTTGGCGCAATTCGGCAACGCCCTGGGGAGTCTTCAAATTCAGGATAGGCCGCATGTGCAGACAGCCGGCCGAGGCGTGCGCGTAGTAGTAGAATTCGGTGTTATGAGCGGCGGCGATCTGATCCATCTGGCGCACAAAGCGCCCCAGGTTCTCCACGGGCACCGACAAATCTTCAATAAAGGTCTGCGTGCGGCGGTCACCGGGCTGCGACTGCAAGATGCCCAACCCGGCTTTGCGCACCGCCCAGATGCGTTGCTGGGCGGCAGGGGCTTCGGCCACCAGGACATCGGCGCGCAGCCCCCGAGCCTGCTGAATAAGATGATCGAGATTTTCCCCGGCGAATTCGATCACTTGCAGCGCGGCGGGAAGCGCCCCCCCATTGGTTGGAGAAGCGCCGCCCGGCGGGATGAAATCCAACAGACGGGCGTAAGCGGGAACCCCAGCGGCCAATTTCAGCAGGATGCGCGGGATGAGTTCGATGGCCGAGGGACGGCTTCTGAGTAATCGCGGTGCGGCATCACAGGCTTCGGCCACTGAATTGTAGGCCAGCACAGCCAATACCGTATGGCGCGGCTTGGGAACCAGCTTCAACCTGGCCGTGCGGATGATGCCCAGCGTGCCCTCCGACCCGGCGAGAAGATGGGCGAGATTGATATGATCGCGCCGGACGGGCGGGTAGGCGCCGAAGTCGGGTCGGTGCGTCTGAAATTGCGGCGGCGCGCTGGGCGACCAGGGCAGCAGGTAGTTGAGATTGTATCCGGCGGCGCGGCGGTAGGTGCGCGGCCAGCGAGCGCGAATTTCGTCGGCGAGGGTCGCCCGAATGCCGAGGGCGGCCTGATAGAAGCCACTCAAGGTTGATGAATGCAGGCCGGCGAGTTTCTTTGCCTCTGCAACGGGAATTTCGATGAACTGCGCCAGACTGCCATCGCCAATATACACATCCGCGGCGATGATATGGTCGGCGAACATGCCGTAAACAATCGAATGGGAACCACTGGCGTTGTTTGCCAGGCTGCCCCCCAATGTGGCGCGGTCGGCGGAGGCCGGGTCGGGGCCGAGCATTAGGCCGAGGGATGCAGCCGCCTGGTTGAGATGAGTGAGCACCACACCTGGCTCTGCGACAACCCAGCCCCCCTGCCCTTCCATATTTTTGTGAATTTCGTGAATTTGATTAAGATAACGCGAGCAATCTAATATCAACGCTTCACCAATAGCCTGCCCCGCCAGGCTGCTGCCCGCGCCGCGCGCCAGCAGCGGGACACGGTAGCGCGCCGCCAGCTCCACCGCCGCCTGGAGTTGGTCGAGGGTGCGCGGGAAAGCTACCCCCAGTGGCCTGATTTTGTAGATAGAGGCATCGGTGCTGTACAGCGTTTGGGTGGCCGCGTCCGTGCGAGTGTCTAGCCCGGCGCGTTGCAAGTCGTGGAGCAGATCGGGATTGAGGCGCATGGGGACATTATACTCCCTGCGCGAGTCATCCCTCGAGCGAGATGAAAAATCTCGCTAATCAGGCCGCGGGGCAAGATGGCTTGTTTTCTCTTCGGAAGTGACGCCGTGGCCCACTAGCGCCAGGCAAAGCCCTAATAGGGCAAGATCATATCCCCCACTTGCATTGGGCGTAAAGCGCAGGGTCTGGTAGTCGGTCAGATTAGACCGAGTGGATCGGTGCAGGTGATAATGCAGACTTATTCTGCTCTGTGCGAAAAGTTCTGGCGGGGTATAATTAGCGCACCTCTAACCTTTTATTTCTCACATCCCCGCCTCTATCCCCTATCTCTCGGAGTTCACATGTCCTTTAGCAAACAAGCCCGTTCGATTGCCACCTCCCCTACCCTGGCTCTGAACGAAAGAGCGCGCCTGCTGCGCGCCCGCGGTGAGCCGGTGATTAATTTGGGAATCGGTGAACCAAAGAATCCCACCCCGATTAACGCCATCCTGAGTTCCTCGGCTATGTTGCGCGTTGGCGATGTTAAATACTCGCGCGTCGACGGCACGGTTGGTTTGAAGAAAGCCATCATCCGCTACACTGAGGAGCACTACGGGCGCGTGGTTGCGCCTGAAAATATCATTGTCACCACCGGGGCCAAGCAATCGCTTTTCAACATCCTTTACACCTTGCTCAACCCCCAGGATGAAGTCGTCATCCTGGCCCCGTACTGGGTCAGTTATCCCGAAATGGTGCGCATGTGTTATGGCATGCCGGTGGTGGTCACCCCCGAAGACGGAACCTTCTACCAGCGCATGGAGGATATTGAGCAGGCGGTCAGCTCGTACACCAAAGCCATCATCATCAACAGCCCCAACAATCCTTCCGGGGTAATGTACTCAGCCGATTTCATTGCCGAATTAGTGGCCTATTGCGAACGCAAAGAAATCTACCTGATTATGGACGACATCTATCATAAGCTGGTCTTCGACCGCAAAGAATGGATTCCGGGATACCAATACACTACAAAGGACACCGAAAATTCGCGCCTGATCGTGGTGAACGGTGTATCGAAGTCCTATGGTATGACCGGCTTCCGCGTCGGCTGGGTGATTGCTCCGCGCAAGATGGTCGAGGTGATGATAAATGTGCAATCGCAGATGACGTCTAATCCGGCTACCCTGTTGCAATCGGCAGCAGAGGGCGCGCTGACCGGGCCGCAGGGCATCATCGAGAATTTGCGTTTAACCATCGAGAACAACCGCAACGTTGTGATGAACGAACTCAAAGCCTTCAGCGATCTCAAAATTGTCTCGCCGGATGGCACCTTTTACGTGCTGCCCGACTTCCGCGCCTACGGAAACGACTCGCTCAAACTGGCCGAGTTCCTGCTGGAGAAAGCGCTCGTTGTCACCGTTCCGGGGGTCAGTTTTGGCATGGAGGGTCACCTGCGCCTGAGCTATGCCGGCTCAGTCAAAGACATCACCGAGGGCATCGAACGCATGCGCTGGGCCTTAGATCCCGCCGCGCCCAATGAAATTTACATCGGCGACCGCAAGCTGGTCCGCGATTGGCTATAGCATTGTGGGTTACAAGTTAGCCGCGAGTCTCTAACTGGCAACCCTTATCGTACAACTATTCACCTAAACCGGAGTATAGATGAACAACTTGCTCAACATCAAAACCCCTGCTGAGGGTCAAGCGCATTCGCATAAAGCCGATTACAGTCTCAGTAATCACGGCTTTACCAATTTACGCCTGGCCTATTGGAACCTGCCCGCCGAGGCCTTATATGAAGAAGTTGTCTTTCGTGGCGAGGGGCATATCTCGCATTTAGGGCCGATCATTGCATCTTCAGGCAAACATACCGCCCGCGCCGCGCAAGACAAATTCGTCGTGCGCGAGCCTTCCACCGAAGATGACATCTGGTGGGGCGAGTACAACCGCCCTTATAGCCGCGAAAAATTCGACGAGTTATTCACCCGCCTGCAAGGCTTTGTTCAGGGCCGCGACCTTTTTGTGCAGGATTGTTACGCCGGGGCGCACCCAGATTATCGCATCCCTGTGCGAGTGATCACCGAATTGGCATGGCATAGTTTATTCTCGCGCAACATGTTCATTTTACCCCAGAGCGCTGAAGAATACCGCACGCATGTGCCTCAGTTCACGGTCATCAGTCTGCCGTCTTTCAAGGCGTTCCCGCCAATGGACGGCACCCGCAGCGACACTTTTATTGCCCTAAATTTTGAGCAGCAACTGGCCATTATTGGCGGCTCGGCTTACGGCGGCGAGATCAAGAAGTCGATCTTCACCGTACTCAATTATCGGCTGCCCAACGAGGGCGTGATGACCATGCACTGCTCGGCCAATCAGGGTGACGATGACGATGTGGCTTTGTTCTTTGGCCTGTCGGGGACGGGCAAGACCAGTCTCTCGGCGGATCCTAATCGTAAACTGATTGGCGATGATGAGCATGGCTGGAGTGATGAGGGCGTCTTCAACTTTGAGGGGGGCTGCTACGCAAAAGTGATTCAACTGTCTCCCAGCGCAGAGCCGCAAATTTATGCCGCCACCCATCGGTTTGGCACCGTCTTGGAGAATGTGGTCTACGACCCGGTCACTCGCCTGATCGATCTGGACGATGATGAATACACTGAAAACACGCGTGCCTCCTACCCAATCCATTTTATCGACAATGCCCTCCCCGAAGGGCTTGGCGGACATCCCAAGAACCTCTTGCTGCTGACCTGCGACGCGTCGGGCGTGCTGCCGCCAATTGCCCGCCTGACTCCCGAACAGGCCATGTATCACTTCATCTCAGGCTATACATCTAAGGTCGGCGGCACAGAGGTCGGGCTGGGTGAAGAGCCGGAGATCACCTTTAGCGCTTGCTTTGGTGCGCCCTTTATGGTGCATCACCCGGCCAGGTATGCCGAGCTGCTGGCCCGCAAAATGGAACGCTACGGGGCGACGGCCTGGCTGTTGAATACCGGCTGGGTCGGCGGCCCGTATGGCGTAGGCAAGCGCATCAGCATCCGTTATACGCGCGCCATGTTAACGGCAGCGTTAAACGGAGACCTGCAAGATGTGGAGTACTACACCGAACCAGTCTTCGGCTTTCAGGTTCCCAAGAGTTGCCCCGGAGTGCCTGAAGATGTGCTCTATCCCAGTGAATCCTGGCCGAGTAAAGATGCCTACAACGACAAATACCGCCAGCTAGCGGCACGCTTTATTGAGAACTTCAAGAAATTTGCCGATGAGGTCTCGCCTGAGGCGCGCGCTGCGGGGCCAAATCTAGATGCGTTTAACTAAAAAGCCGTTCTCAAGCATAGGATATAATTCAAGTTGTACCTTACGTAGTTCGATGAAAGATCTTCCGAAAATAGGGGTGTGCGGGGCGCTTCGCGCCCCGCACACCCCTATTTTCGGTCTTTCCTTGCGCACTTATAGCTACACTAACTACCAGAATTAAAAATGAAAGACTTATCCATTAGTATTCTTTTAGTAGAAGACAACCCTGGTGATGCCCGTCTGATTAAGGCAATGCTGCCTGACTCAGGTACTCTGCGCTATTCTATCGTTTGGGTGGATCGTATGTCAAATGTGACCGATCATGTGTCTTCAAAAAAATTCGACGTAGTATTACTAGGTTCTGTTGACATTTGATTAGCGTAGAAGGATCAGGGCACCTGCAAAGCT
>CAYFMI010000126.1:0-8168 GCA_964344175.1 uncultured Anaerolineales bacterium | reverse complement strand
GGCTTCGTGCAATAATATCCATATCATTTTTACCGTTAGAACTTACGCAATTCGTTGGAAATTTACCGAAAAATAGGGGTGTGCGGCTTGCTTCGCAAGCCGCACACCCCTATTTTTCAGGCTTTCCTCTCACAAGTGCGTAACGCCTGACTGTAAATTTTTGAAGACCCCACTAAAAAGGTGCCCCATGTGCGGACGATATATGTTGACAACAACTCCAGATGAGTTAGCCGAAGCCTTCCCCTGGCTGACTCTAGACGCCAAACTGAGCGCAGCAGGGGCGCGCTATAATATTGCCCCAAGCCAGCCCATCTCCATCATACCCAATACGGCTGAAAAACAACTGACTTTCGTCATTTGGGGCTTAATCCCCTTTTGGGCCAAAGATTCCAAAATAGGCCACAAGATGATCAATGCCCGCGCCGAAACGCTGGCCGAGAAACCATCCTTCAAAGCCGCGTACAAGTATCGCCGCTGCCTGATTCCCGCCAGCGGATTTTATGAGTGGCAAGCAACGCCTGGCAGCAAAACCAAAACCCCCCACCTGATCCAAATGCAAACCGGGGAACCCTTTGCCTTTGCCGGAATCTGGGAGCGCTGGCAGGCTCCCGACGGCTCAGAAATCTTGTCCGCGGCCATCATTACCACCCAGCCGAATGAAATCGTGGCCCCCATCCATAATCGCATGCCCGTCATCCTTCCTCCTGATGCCTATACGCAGTGGTTGGCGCCCGGAGAGTCGCATCCCGACACACTGAGCCATCTGTTATCCCCCTTTCCTGCCAATAACATGGAAGCCTACCCGGTCTCGACGCTGGTCAATAATCCTGCCAACAATGGCCCAGAATGCATCGAACCGGCAGGCACTTAACCCTATGCCATCAAGTCACAAGCGGATTTATTGGGTAGATGCCGCCAAAGCTTTGGGCATATTCCTGGTTTATTACGGCCATGTCCTCGAAAAATTGCACCGTGTTGGTCACCCCATTGCTTTTTCACAATATAAATTCATCTACGCCTACCACATCCCGTTTTTCTTTTTCTTGTCGGGTTTTTTTTACAAGCGCCGCGATCTGCCAGGGGGTGCGCTGGTTAAAGATCTTCTCCTGAAGCGCATCTTGCCGGTGATTACTTTTGGTCTTGTGATACTACCCTTTTGGCCGCTCCACTTGTATCTTCAGCACGGTGCGGTAGATTTTTACTATATCGGCGCTCAAGGGTACCATTATCTGCGCGGCCAGCCTGACCTCAACCATGTCACCTGGTTTCTGGTGTGTCTCTTTGTCGTTGAAATGATCGCTTTGATTTTCTTGCGCAAGGGGCAGAAGGTCTTTTTCGTCGTCTTCCTGGCAGGGGCATTCTTACACTTCGGCCTGACCCTCACAGAAAATATGGATTCAACAGTACTCAGCCTCGGTATACGGCCAAATACCTGGTATCTACACGAAGCGACGGTTGCTTTCGGATTCTACGCTTTGGGGTATGCGCTGTTCGGCCCCTTGAAACGCTTACTCCAACTGGGGGCTGTATGGCGGTTTGCCATTCTGACAATTTCGCTGGGCATCACAGTGATGACCTTCGACCTCAATGCTCCCTATGATGAATTTGTCGTGCTGATGAAAGGCGCCTGGCACGGTGATCGATTCTTTTTTTTGCTAAGTGCATTCTCAGGGATTCTGTTTACCTTGATGTTGTCAAGTTTCATCCCTAAAAACAAGGGGGTTGCCTACATTGGGCAAAACACCCTGATTCTGATCGGCATTAACGGCATCTTTCATCTTTGCGTTAACCCTTATCTAAAGTACCTCCCTGTCTGGGAATCGGCAGCCGGAGTGTTGCTGCTGGGCCTCGCGGTCGCCACAGTTAGTCTGCTGCTCAGCTTACCTGGCGTTCATCTATTCAATGCCTATCTTCCCCAATTGGTTGGAAAACCCAATCGAAGCGGCCCCTGGCTGCCCAAATTAGACACTCTGAGGTGCGAATGGCTCACCCAGCACGTCAACACGATTATCGATTGGTTGGGCACAACACAGAAGTAAAGTACTCGAAGCATGGACGCTGAGATATTCATCACAACGACACTACGAAGATCTCCATACAGGGAGACAATAACCCGCGTACTTGCTGCCGCGCTTCAGGCTGTTGATCCTGCGGATGCAGTCGCTACAAATTTGCAGCGCACCACGAGTCACATTGTCATCGGGGAGAAAAGCTATCCGCTGGCAAAGATCAACGACATCTACCTAATCGCTTTTGGCAAAGCCAGTCTTCCGATGAGCCGGGCTGCCGCCGAGATTCTAGGAGATCGGCTGAGGAACGGCATCGTTATCATAAAGGCAAGCCGCACGGTATCATCTATCAATGAGTACCCATTAACCATTCTGAGCGCTTCGCACCCCATCCCTGATGAAGGCGGCATCGCTGGGGCACAGCACATCATCAAGTTGCTGCACGCCACCACCCCCCAAGATTTGATTCTCTTTTTGATTTCTGGCGGAGGCTCGGCGTTGCTGACATCTCCGGCTGATGGGATTGCTCTTGATGATCTAACAATTCTCAACCGAGAGTTGCTGGCTTGCGGCGCGACGATCCAGGAGATCAACACCCTCCGCAAGCATCTCTCCAACGTCAAGGGCGGGCAACTCGCCCAACAAGCGTACCCGGCTCAATATGCAGCCCTGATTCTCTCTGATGTGATCGGCGACCCCCTCGACAGCATTGCCTCCGGGCCAACGGTTCCCGACCCCAGCACCTACGCCGATGCTCTGGCGGTAATTGCGCGCTATGCCCTGGATGGTAAACTCCCCGCGGCCATCCTCCACTATCTTCAGAAGGGCAGCACCGGTGAAATTCCCGAAACGCCCAAGCCTGGAAACCCGGTCTTTGCCCGCTCGCACAACCTGATCATCGGCAACAACCAAAGCGCCGCCCGCGCCGCGCTGGCACAGGCTCAAGCTGAGGGATTAAACGCTCTCTTGCTTACCACACGCCTGCAGGGCGAGGCACACCAGATTGGCCCCTTTTTAGCGGCTATCGCCCAACAAATACACACCACCGGCGATCCGGTTGCCCGCCCGGCCTGTCTTGTTGCAGGCGGGGAAACCACCGTCACTTTGCGCGGCCATGGCCTGGGAGGACGTAATCAAGAAATGGCTCTGAGCGCTGTGTCACAACTCGCGGGGTTAAGCAATACCTTTTTGATTGCACTCGCCAGTGATGGCGAGGATGGCCCAACCGACGCGGCTGGCGCAGTCATCAGCGGCGAGACATTGTTTCGTGCCACCCAATTCGGTCTCGCCCCGGAAACCTTCCTGGCGCGCAACGACGCCTATCATTTTTTCGAACTGCTTGGCGATCTGATCAAAACCGGCCCCACTTACACAAATGTAAACGATCTTTGTTTCGTTTTTACTCTTTGACTTCCATACCTATGTATTGTAGACTGATTGTGTAGACAGCACGAGGAGGTGATCGGATGCCAACCCCCACAGCGCTTTCAGCAGATGCTTTGCATCACCCATGCGATCCCGCATCGTTCCCATTTAAGACCACCAACGAATTACCAGACCTGGACAAGGTACTCGGACAGCCGCGCGCTTTGCAGGCCCTTCAACTGGGCAGCGAAGTCACCGGCCCTGGCTTTAATATTTTTGTCGCCGGGCTGCCGGATTCGGGGCGCACAACACTGACCCGCGACTACCTCGAACGGAAAGCGGCGGATGAACCCATCCCTGATGACTGGTGTTATGTCTACAATTTCGACAATCATCATCGCCCCAATGTCATCAATTTGCCCGCAGGCCAGGCCAACACCCTGAGGGAAGATGTCACCGACCTGATTAAGCGCTGCCAGCTAGAAATTCAGCGCGCTTTCCAAAGCGACGAATATATCAGTGAGCGCAACCGTCTGGGCAAAGAAATGCAAGAAACGCAAGAAGGCGAATTCCAGAAACTGCAAGAGATAGCCAGCGGAATGCATTTCTCGATTGCGCGCACGGCCTCCGGCTTTGCTCTCGTCCCCGTCATTGAAGGGAAGCCGCTTACGCCCCAGGATGTAGAACAACTCTCCGATGAAAATAAGACCAAGCTGCAAAAACTGCAAGGCGATCTAGAGGTCAAAGCCCAAACGACGATTCGCAAAATTAAGGAAATTGGGGAAACCTTCTACCAAAAACTGCAAGAACTTGATGCCTATACCACGCTCTTCGCCATTCAACATCTTTTTGACGTCGTTCGGCAAACATATGCCCGCTTCGATGAAGTCATCCAGCACCTGGACGCCATTCAAGAGGACATTATCCAAAATGTGGAAATCTTTCGCGGCGATAGCGACGAGGAAATCCCCGATCCGCAGTGGCTGGGGCGCTACGAAATCAACGTGCTGGTTGACAACAGCCCACTCAAGGGGGCGCCGGTCATCATGGAGAGTCACCCCACCTACCAAAACCTGATCGGTCGTATTGAGCATCGTCTTGTCATGGGCGTCTCTCAAACGAGTTTCACCATGATTCGCCCAGGAGCCTTGCATCGCGCCAACGGCGGCTACTTGCTCATCCCCGCCCGCGATGTGCTTCTGAATCCGTATGCCTGGCAAGGCATTGAACGCGCCTTGCGGGATGGCGAAATTCGTATTCTGGAACTTGGTTCTCAGCTAAGTTTACTCAGTACGGTATCGCTCGAACCCGCGCCCATTCCACTGAATGTCAAAGTGATCCTTTTTGGCACATCCCTGCTGCATGATTTATTGAGCGAACACGACATGGACTTCGCTAAACTCTTCAAGGTGCGGGCGCAGTTTGCCTCCGTCATGAACCGTTCTGACGAGAACATTTACGACTACGCGCTTTTTGTAAAATCAGTCGTCGAAAACAATCAATTACTTCCCTTTGACGGCACTGCCGTCGCCCGCATTGTCGAACACAGCTCGCGCATGGCCGGAGACCAGCATAAACTCTCTACCCGTTTTGGGCAAATTTCGGATATTGTGCGTGAGGCGGCTTATTGGGCGCAGAAACTGGATCTAAACATCGTCACCGCCGAAGCTGTTAATCGCGCCATCACCGAGAAAGAATACCGCGATAACCTCCCCGAAGAACTCACCCAAGAAAGGATCACCGAGGAAACAATTCTCATTGATGTCAGCGGCGAAGCCATTGGGCAGGTTAACGCTTTATCGGTACTTGCCCTAGGCGAATTTGTCTTTGGCCGCCCATCGCGCGTGACCGCCTCCGTGTACCCCGGCTCTGGCGGCGTTGTGGATATTGAACGCCAGGCCGAACTGGGCGGCCCCATCCACACGAAGGGTGTTCTGATCCTCAGCGGCCTGCTGGGGCAGCGTTACGGCCATCACAAACCCCTTAACCTGAATGCCAGCCTGACGTTTGAGCAAAGCTACGGCAGCGTTGACGGCGATAGCGCATCGGCAGCCGAATTATGCGCCTTGCTCTCCGCCATCGCCAACATTCCCCTGCGTCAGGATCTCGCCCTGACTGGCTCGATCAACCAGCGCGGCGAAATTCAGGCCATTGGCGGGGTCAACGAAAAAATCGAAGGCTTCTTCACAACCTGCCAAAATAGAGGCCTGACCGGTTCACAAGGGGTGATGATTCCGCGGGCCAACCTCCGCAATTTGATGCTGAAGGCCGAGGTCATCGAGGCTGTCAAAGCCGGGCAATTTCGTGTCTGGCCGGTTCGCACGCTGGATGAAACTCTAGCGCTGCTGACCGGCATAGAGATCGGCGCGCTCCAACCCGATGGCAGCTATCCGGAGGGAACCTTCAACCAGGCCGTCGACAGTCGGCTGGACGAATTCCGCCAGATTCTCAAGTCCGCTAAAGGCAAAGAAAACTAACCTAGACACACCCCGAAGTATCTGGCTGGCGCAAATGAAAAGCGGAGATCGCAAATTGTGCGATCTCCGCTTTCTGCTGCTTGGGTATCGAGTGAACCCTAAATATCTTTTTCAAACTCTCGCATTTTCTTGCTCATCGCCAGCGTCAGGCCAACTCCAAAGATCAACACAACAATGATACACGTGATAACAACTCGCAGCGTCAACGCCGATTGGGTTGTGGCGTGGGCGATTTCTTCAGAGGCTTCAAGCTGGCCAAGATCTGCAATATGAAGCGCCAGGCGCTCAACATCGTCATAAATCAACCTGATTTCACCTTCAATTTCCTTAATTTGCTCATCCATAACAACAACGGTTTCAAAGTCTGTGTCATACGTATCTAACAGGGTTTCGATTTCAGATTTTTCTCTCCGAGTCAGTATCTCAGAATCATCGACCTCGCCAAAAAGTTCATGATACCAAAAGATAACCTGTTCGGCATTTTCGCGCGAGCGATGCAATAAATAGTTTTCTTCTGCAAGGCGCAATTCCATAAGCGATAACTGCAAAGTCAACGCGCCTTCGTGCTTTTTGAGTAACACTTCAATTTCAGCTGCCTTATCGCGAAAATCTCCTTCCAGGCCGCTGGTAGTCGTGCCACGCTCTTCCAACAACTCTAGCAGCTCTTCAAACAGCACTTCGTATTCCGCAATATCCGCATTAATTTCTTCAATATCATCAATGACGGCCTGATCATCCATGCGTTCGACATGATTGGTTTTGACGATTCCTAGCAATTCAGCCGTATCGTCTTTGATTGCCTGAGTGTAGTCATTGTGCCGAACTACGTAATGTTCATAAGCGCTCTCGAAGCCTTGCTCCTCCATGTGCAACAGGAAATCCTCTTCCAGGTTTGCCATATGAAGCAAATCAGTCTCAATCTTTGCAGCCAGTCGTTCAATTTCATAATCATGCTCAATTAACAACTGGTAATCGGCTTCCATCCGCATCATACCAATCAGGCTGAATACTGAAACAATGACCGCCAAAAACAATAACAAACCAAAATCAACCGCCAAATTACCAAATAGTTTCTTGAACATTTTTACTCCTCCTGTGTTTCTTTGGAAAGCAGGCGAATACTCTCCTCGATGGGCGCACCTAAGTGAATATTCTCCCTCTCAAAATTATCTTGAATAGTCTGGTACAACCGAGAGGTTATTCCCCTTAACTTTGTAGCATTCGTTTTCGTGAATGCATAGAGATTGTAGCGGACATAGAAATCTTCCAGAGCCACCTGAAAAACAAAAGGTTCGACTTCATCGGTATCCAGATCAGGGGAGACGCGCGCAGCCTCAATCAGTAAGTCATGCACTTTGCGCCAGGGTACATCGTAGCGCACTACGACGCTGGCCTTGACAAGATTATGCGGGATGGTACTCAGATTTTCAACCTGATTATCAAGTACTTTTTTGTTAGGCAATGAAACCACGCGCCGGTCAACCGTCTGGACGACGGTTCGCAGCAAAGTCGTTTCAGTGACAGTTCCCTTAACCCCACCGATTTGGACAACGTCACCGACATCAAAAGATTGAGCATATGTCAGCACAAGGCCTGAAAAAATATTCTTGATCACATCTTGCGCGCCCAAGCCTGCCAACAGCGACGTCAGTACAATCACGCCCTGGACAGTCGGCGTATTGCTGCCAGGGGTTTGGGTATATACAATCAATATCGTGAGGATAATGATCGTTGCACGAATGAGGTGAAAAGTGATACCCGCCCAATCCGCATCGAAGCCGGGTAATGTAATGCGACCAGCTTCAATTTCATCAAAGAATATGCGAAAGAACTTTATGATGTAATGAGCAATAACCGCCGAAACACCCCACATGAAAATAATCGGAAATGCAGCCAGGGCCCCCTGCAATATTAGCATTATTTTTTCATTGAAGGCGCTAAACATTGGCTCTACCGCGTTCCTCGCCGCAGGGAAAACTTCATAGACCAGGGGTAGAAATACTAATATAATCGGCACTAATACAATCCCCAGGCGGATCAACTCCGTCAGGCCTTTTACAAACTGTGTAATCAACTCTGCAGACAAGATCGTATTGCCATTGCGCTTGACATCATGAACATACGAACCAGCCCAGTCATCCACTACCGAGGCCGACATGTACGAATCTTGTTTAACGCCCCGAAAAACCACCACAATTGCCAGGAGCGGAATAAAGATTGCCAGTAAATTAAAGAGTACTTCACCGGTCATATCTCCTCCTTAAATCGCTAAATAGCATACCCATACCGCAGTACTAAATAAGTGTATCATAGTTAA
>CAYFMI010000125.1:0-8369 GCA_964344175.1 uncultured Anaerolineales bacterium | reverse complement strand
ATTGATCGAAAGAAAATCCGTTCATTTACTTTGTTGGTTTTACTTAGTAGCTTGGGGTTTGGAATAGGAGGTCTAGCCGGGTTGGGATATGGAATAAGGGCCTATTACTTCATGCCGGGCATTGCTCCATCACATGCAATAGGGACAATATTATTGATTGCAGGTCTATGCATCTTCGGTGCTTTTGGCGGGGCCGTGCTGGGGGCGTTTTACAGTTCGTTGCCCGGCGATGAAAGTGAATGAATGCGGTTGACCGCGCGGCGTTTGACCGGCAGTGCCTGAGCTTCCCGCTTACAAGTTTAACGTAGGATTGACTTGATTTATACTGAAAAGCAAACTAACGAATGCTTCAAGCGCCCGCCGACTTTGCCAGACTCGATAATTTCATTATAACCATATTTTGCCCCAAACGCGCCGCGCACCACAACCTGTTCAATTTACCCCCTGCCTTCACCAGCCCGGAGAGCGGGGATTACACCCTCACGGATGCCTCCGCAGCGATTGACACCGGTGATCCTGCAATCACTTATGAAGCCGGGGCACTAGATGGGAATGCCGACGGCATTCCGCGGATAGACATCGGGACCTTTGAATTCCTGCCTTCACCGGGAGGGCCAACGCCCACGCCAACATTCACCCCGACCCCTACCCCAACGCTGACGCCTACGCCCACCAACACACCAACACCGACATATACATTGACGTTCACGCCCACTCCGACGGCAACATTTGCGGATACCCCCTCACAAGACATCGGTGATTACGTCATCCTGGCGAACCAACGCGTAAAGATCAGCGCCGGGGCAACTGTGAACAGCGGCGATATCGGCGGCAATTCGAGCTTCTATGAATGGCGAAATCATCTTGTGGCACAAAACCCAGATTGAAGACATCGTCTCCGACAATCCGCAGGTCGCCTGGGGATTATTCAATATGTTGGCGAAAAAAATGAAGAGGGTTGGCGCAATTGTGGAGGAATTAGCTTTTCAGCCCCTGACAGGCCGGTTAGCCAACCTGCTTGTCGATCAATTTGATAAGGCCGATGGCGATATCATCACAAGAGACCTGACATTAGATGAAATGGCGGCCCGCATTGGGACCACCCGCGAGATGGTATGCAAAATCTTGTATCGGTTTTCAGACGAGAAAATAATTGATATTCAGCGAACAGAGTTAAAAATCAATGACCGTGGCAAACTGAATTCGATTGCGGGGAAGATGAAGGGATAAAACCTGAAAAACTATACTGTGCCAAACATCATCAAAATCATGGCGCTCAACATGTAAAGCGAAGCATATTTGAACAAACCAAAATTAACTTTCTCAGACTTTTTGATCAGACTCAAAATAGCAATAGCCAACAACCCAATCGACAACAGCGCGAAAATTCTCAAATACCCAAAGTTTATTCCAATGCCATAGGCGGCTGCGCCCATGAATACGGCGGCCAGTATACTGGAAATCGCGATGGTGACGCGCGTAACTTGGAAACTATATCTGGATGGAAATGTAGGCACACCCGCCATTTGATAATCTCTGTGGTAGCGCATACTGAAGGTCATGATGTGTGTGGGGATCCAGAAGAGGATCGCCAGGGAAAGCGCGATGCCTATCCAATCAAGATGACCTATCCCCAGGGCGCGCCCTGCCAAAATCGGCATTCCCCCAGAGATGCCGCCCCAAATGATCGACCAGCAGGTTCGCCGTTTGAGCCAGATGGTGTAGATAACCATATCGAAGAATAATCCTGCAAAAATTACAGCACCATAAAGGGGTGCCATCCAAAGCGCCCCAACCACCCCGAGAAGCGAGAGAGTCAACCCTAACAGCAGAGCTTCGTTTGGGGTTATTTTGCCAGAGGGAAGCGGTCGCCAATGCGTGCGGTCCATGCGTGCATCGATGTCCCGGTCGTACCACATATTAAGCACCGTGCTGCCGCTAATGGCTAAGAATAGACTGCCGCCAATTGCCAGAAGCGTTTGCCAGTTTGTGACCGGACAGTTGGAACTCATATAACCTGCCAGGCCGGTAATCAGCAGCAGCCCGGTTTGTAAGGATTTGATCAGAGACCAATAAGAGCGAATTCTCGATTTTATTTTTTTCATGGCGGCACTCTAAAGATTGTTTGAAAATTCCTGTCGCACAAGCGGGATGGCTTGCAACTGTCTTCTTTGTCACTAAAAATATCACGGGGCGGATTGGGTGTCTTTAATAAAAGTCAAATTGACTGGTACCTCACCAACATAAAATAGCCGGGTTCGTAGCGGCGCACGAAAGTGCGCCCTCGTGCCCTGATATGCCCCCGGCACAACCTGGTTGGTAGGGCGCCAGAAACTATCTTTGCCTTAATGCAAATAAGGGAGAGGCCTCATCGAGCAGCCTCTCCCTTCCGGGTCGATTCTGACTTCTCAAGCGGGATTATTCTCCGCTGACAAACTGATTCTTGAAGTAGGGAACCAACAGTACGACTACCAGAATCAAGCCTAAGACGCCTCCGAGAAGGTAAGTGGAGTTGAAAATACTGGCTTCCGCGCCAGGCATGGACATCGAAGCTTTCGGGCGGGCAAAGTGAACCGGGATTGCGCCAATCGCCATGCTCAAGCCTGTCACCAAACCAAGCCACCAGCCGGATTCTTTGCCGGAGGCCAGTTTGAAGATGACCACAAATATCATCGCCACAACCATAGCCATGATCGGTCCGGAAAAGCGCAGGATGGCAACCGAGGGGTCGGTGATCGAGGCGGTTTTGCCAGCGCCCCATAGGCCGCGCAGGCCATGCTCAGCAAATGAGAAAGCCTGAGTGCCCATCATCCCCAGCAGAGTGAGGGGGACGAACAATCCCCAGGCTTCCTTGCCGCTTTTTGTCAGGAAGATGAAGGCCCAGAAAGCCAGCAGCCCGACAATGAAGGTCGTAAAAGCGGGCGCATAAGATTTTGTCTTTACCAGGTATGCCAGGCTGATGTAGAAACTGCCGATGGGTAATGTAGCCATACTGGTAAGCGCAACCGGGAAAGCCCATTTTTTGCCCTGCATCAAGGCATAAGCTGAAACGAGCAAAACAACCCCGGCCACAACTTCCACGCCGCGCCAGGTCGAACTGACGTACATGCGCAGGGACGGGATAGCGCCCATTTCAATGGTTGCGCCCTCCGTCATATTGTTCAGCAATTTGTCCTGGGTGGCATCGATCATTCCCGATGCCATAAAAACCAGCATCAGGCCGACGAGGACAGCAATAACTGCCATAATGGTGCGCGATGAATCTTTCATTGTGCATTCTCCTTTGTGAAAAAGTGGATTATTGGGTCCCTCAAAAAGGACACTGTCAACTATTTAGTTTATCGGTTTTGTCTCCAGGAGACTTTATAAAAGTGTAAAATGACCAGAACTACCTTTGCATTAAACGCAAATCCGGAGCCAGTCGGCTCTGGCCCCGGATTGCAAAGGAGAATGCGGCAGTTTCCGGGAAACGGGTTGCGATCACGATTGGGCCGAATCATGCTGCTAAACTCCTGCTGCACTTTGGGCGACTTCTGGGGTTTCCGTTGCTTCCTCGATATGGTCCAGTTCTTCCCAGCCTGTGATCATCGTCTTGATGTGGCTAAAGACAGTGTGCCCGGTGGTGGTCATATAAACGTGGACAATGATGAAGATCATCAGGACGAATGCGCCTATGGTGTGGAGCGTGGCGATGTTGTTCAAGACGAAGAGTTTCAACCCTAAACGAGAATAAAGGTTTTCTTCGAGGTACTCTTGATACAGGTACATTGTGCCGGTAATCACCATAATGGGCAAAAAGATGAGCTTGAAGTTTAGGTAGGTGATTTTTTGCAAAGGGTTCAAGCGTGAGATTTCGGTTTTCTTGTGGGGGTGTGGCTCGCCCTTCAATATGCCCGATGTGTAATATTTGGCCTGCGCGATAATCTCGTCTTTCTCCAGGAGGGATTTATATTGCTTCCATTCGCCCGTGGTGATGTAATAGAAGAACATGACAAAAGCTAACACAACGAGCGCAATTCCTGCGCCGTTGTGAACTTTTACCGCGGTATCGAAATGGATGATGCGATGGGAGCCATGCACAGCAAAGCCTGTGAACAGAAGCGTGAAGATCAGGAAAGCCTGCGTCCAGTGCCAGACGCGGATGAATACGGTATAGATTTTTACTTTCTGCTTGCTCATTTTAGACACCTCTTCGCTTGTTTTGCATTCGAACGCTGAAGAAACGAGCCAGGCTGTGAACCACCACGCCTGCTAATGTAAGCCAGACGGTTGTCCAGCCAATTTTGTCGATCAGCGGTGTTTCCGTAATGCCGGGGATGTAAAGCCCTTCTATCCCTGCTAAAATCCCCTGGTCGCGCCTGTGGCAGGCATCGCAGGTGAGGGCATCTTCGGCGGGGGCGACCATGTGGGCAATCGGCCAGTACATCTCGGTTTCGATGAAATCGTATTCGCCGCTGTATGCTGCGCCGGCGTGTTCCATACCGCTTGTGATGGCCTTATCCCAGTCGAAGTTGCCCCAATAAGCGGTATCGTCTTTACCATACACATGGGGAATCACGAGCGTGTTGTTGACCGAGTCGTAAGGCTGTACCCCGCGCATGACTTTGAAAGGCCATATCCGACTGTCGGGGTCGTCGAAACTGCCATGAATTCGATTGACCGCCAGCGCAGTTGCGCCATCTTCAAATGGCGTTAAGCCCTGATATTCAATATCGCCGTTGAACCAGGCATATTCCGGCTGCACATTTTCTTCCCACACAAAGTTGCCCTTGTTCGAGTCGTAAGTATGCCAGCCGTTTTCGTCTTCCTCGGTGAAGGGTTTGCCTTCCGCGTTCAGCCTGCCTGCGGTAGACCAATCCCACCAGGTTTTGGTGGGCACGCCGCCGCGCGCAAATGCGGGGATGTGGCAGGTCTGGCAGGCAATTTTCTCTACATGCTGATCCAATTCGGCTTCCAGTTCGGTATCCGCAGGATGCGGCTCCAACCCATGACAGGCTTCGCAGGTGAGCGGGGCATCGCGGTTGCCGGGAACGCTCATCCCCTCGGTGTCTTTGGCTTCCACCTGGTAGCGGCTGCCAGGGATGACGTGCGCCTGGGGCGCGTGGCAGGTCGCGCAGTTGAAATCCAGGCCGTCCGCACCCATGTGGACATCCAGGTGGTAATCTGGGGCGATCAGCGAACTGTCGAGGTCGCCATGTTTTACGCCATTGCCGCCCCCGCCGTTGAAGTGACATGCGCCGCAGGTAGCCCGGCTGGTGGGGCCTACGTTTTGCGCTACCAGAGCAAGATCAATCGGTTCCCACATCTTGCCGCTGCCAGGAGGGAACTCTTTGGCTTCGCCATAAACTGGATGCCCCGCGCCGCTGGGGAATTTCTTATAGGTGCCGGTCGTATCGTGGCAAACCAGGCAATCTACATTTTCCTGGACGGTGAAGTCGAAGGTGTTGTCGGCATAACCGTAACCAATGTGACAACTGGTGCAACGCGGCTCGTTGGATGAGACAGACTGGCAAAAATTGTTGATGACGTTCTTCTTTCCCAGTAGTTCACCCGTTTGTGGATCGGTATATTCCCAGGTCCAGTGGGTGGTTGCCATGATCTGCGTGGCAGCCTCGGTGTGGCACTTCAGGCACGCGGCAGTCACCTCGGGACCGGTGGCAAAATCTTGTTGAAGTTCTTCGAACTTGGAATGATCTGCTGTAGAGGTTGATGGCTCAGGCCCAGGCTCATCTTGGGATAACGCACCGGCCGATTCTAAAGAAACAGCCGCTTGCACATGGCCCGAAAAGTGCGCAGAGGTAATAATGATCCCGGCGATCGCGACAACACCCACCCATCCGATCAACATACTAAAAGTCGTTTTTCTGTTGTTCATACGCTGTGTTCTCCAAGGTTAACGTGCCAGGCCCTCAAGGTAGCGATCATGTCGGCGGTTTCTTCGTCAATGACGATCCCCCCTCGGCCGGTCATGGCTGTTCCGGTGCGCCCCTGGCAAAGGGAATTCGAAGCAGGCAGAGTGTGCTCTTCTTGTCCTACAAAAAGGACAGTTATCACCTAGATACGATACAGGTTTTGTCCCCATTGGTCAAGCGGCTAAAAAGCAAATCCGGAGCCAGTCGGCTCTGGCCCCGGATTGCAAAGGAGAATGGAGAATGCAGTTAGGCTTCTTCGCCTAATACACGTTTCTTTAACCAGGGGATCACCAGAATGGCGATGAAGACCGCCGAGAGCATCGCGCCGCGCATCCATTCGGCGGCAGAAGGCGCGCCAGCGGCTTTGCGGTCTACGAAAGCCAGAATCGCCGCCACGAATGTGACGATACCGGTAATCACCCCGGCATACCAGCCGCTCTCTTTGCGGGCAGCCATCAGGCCGATGGCGGCGATGAAGAGCGTCACCGCGGCGTACATCACGTAGCCGCCCAGGAACAGCTCGGGGTAGCTGTATTGCGCCTCGAAGAAGGGCTTGCTGGGATTGCTTAAGAAGTAGCGCACGCCATGCTGGGCGTTCATGAAAACCATCCCGCCAACCACGCCCAGGGCAGTGAAGGTCACAACCTGGGCGACTTTGGTTTGCCAGTCGGCTTTTTCCATCAGCAGCACGATGAAATACCCGGCCAAACCGATGAGCATGATCGGCAGGGCAGCCGGCGCGCCGGCGTTGGGGTTTTTGGTTCCACCGGGGCCGCCCATCACCAGCACAATCCAGGGGATCACAAAGGTCATCCCGCCCATCGAGGGCAGCGCCAGCATGGTCAACGCCAGGGGGCGCGCCCACCGCTTATCGGCGTAGATGTCTTTGGCAATCACCACCAGCGTGGCGCCCGCGAAGACGAACAGCGCCATCCATACGTGGAACGTGGCCGAGAGAATATTAACTGGCGTATCCCACACACCATCCGGTTCCGCGACCTGGAAGTTTTCCACCAGGCTGTGCAAAGCCGGGTTGAGGGCTTTCATGGTGATGAACGGCGCGGAGAACATCAAAAAGATGCCCACCAGCACGGCGACTACGGTCATCACAATGCGCCCGGTTTGAGTTGTCTGTCCTGTCATTTGATACTCCTTTTGAATAATGGATTGGTATAATATGCTTCAATGTTCGTCCATAAGAAAAAAAGCAGGACGCTAATCTAGTGCATTCAATTGTGATAAAAATAACATCCAAAGCGATATTCGTCTTTATACTTTTATAAATTGTGGAGCCTTCCATGTCCGATTTATTAACTTGCCTGGCAAAAGCCTCTGTTTTTTCGAAATTATCGGATGCCGATCGCAAGGATTTGAGTAATCTTGCCCTGCGCCAGACATATCAAAAAGGGGAATTTATCTGTTGGCAGGGCGAATCTTGGCCGAAAGCGGCTTATATTGCATCGGGACGCGCGGAATGGAGTATGCTTTCCCCCGAAGGCAAACGCCAGGTGGTATTCAAGATGGGCGCTTGCGAAGTGGTGTGGGGTCACTCGCTTATTGATGAACAGCCTATGCCAGCTTCGTTAGAAGCGACGGAACCAACTGAGATATTTCTATGGCCCAAAGAAACCATTATGCCCGTTATCTCTCGAAATGTTGAAGCCGTGTGGGATGTCACTCATGTGCTGGTGACCTATATGCGCCATGTGCGTGAGATAGTGTATGGCTTTGCCTTTCATCCAGTAGCCGGACGGTTAGCGCGCTTACTCTTGAATCATTACCAGCCTGTTGAGGGGCGGGCGGCCCCGCGCGATCTCACCTTGGACGAAATGGCGGATAGTATCGGCACCACCCGGGAATTGGTCAGCAGAACCTTACATCGCTTTGCCGATGAGGGCATGATCGAAATTAGTCGGGTACAGTTCATATTCAAAGATCGTGGACAACTGGACCTGCTGGCGGGCCACGATGAATAAAAAATCTCAGGTGAATCAAAAAAGCCCCGGAGTAGTTACATCTCCGGGGTTTTTGATTGGTTTAGTTAGACGTTCAGCCGCCAGGGTTAAACCGCTGCGGTTTCAGGCTCGTCATAAAGCTGCTTTTTGAAGGCCGGAATCAACAACAGGATGACGATGGCCAACCCCAGGTTGGCGCCCAGGCCAGAGTCAGGGGAGACCTGTACTATAATGACCTGGAGACGCACCCCAACGCCGACCTGCGCGGCGAATTGTACACCCCCGTAAACTTGCCGGTGTTGGAGATGCCCTCGCTGCCAACCTTTGAAGTAGCGCCTAGCGCGCCTGATGTGCTGGTACTACCGCGCGAGCGTATGGAACTGCCCCCGGGAGACTACCAGAACGTGATCGTGCAGGCGCGCGGCACACTGCGCTTGACCGGCGGCATCTACGAGTTCCGGCGATTGTGGATCGGAGCCGACGGGCAGGTGAAGTGTCTGTC
>CAYFMI010000124.1:0-8458 GCA_964344175.1 uncultured Anaerolineales bacterium | reverse complement strand
CGCCCTCGGTTTGATGCAGCTTGCCCATTGGGGTTTGGTCTATTTGGGCTTTATAAAGAATCCGCATAAATCCGCGAAACCTGTGCTGAGCGAAGCCGAAGTATCCGCGTCCCAAACGCTTTCACCCCACGTTGCCCTTCTCTTGACGCTGCCTTTCTTCATATATACGCTCTCCATGATCGTGCTGGATCAGGCTATGCCCCAAAGGTACACGGCGCTCTCAAAGGGCGAAGTCATCGAACGCTTGACTCAGGCTGGGGTGTTGGATCAAACTTCTTTCGATGCAATCACCTTGGCCCAATTTCTGAATCATCCTGACGCTCGCGCAGTTTACGGCCTAAATCTATATCCGCGCTTTTTCGCACAGAATCAAGGCTTGCACCGCGGCATCTATCTCGACCATCCCTTCCCGCGGCTGGCCTTTACCATGATAACCGCCTCCGGCCCGGAATATGTGTTGTTGCCGCTGGATACATCCCCCCAAACCTTCCCCCACGGCACGGGCGTAATCGTCATTGGCTGCCAGAGCGTAGACCGGCGCGGCCTATGGTATATTGACGCCCTGCTGGTTGCCAGCCTGGGCGAATACCCTTCCATCTACACCCGCGCCCATGCCGCTTCGCTATCGTGCCCACTTTCCGAAGACGGCAACAACGATTAGCCGGGTTTGGTTTATAATATTCCATAAGTGTTCAGACCTTTAGGGTCTATCGGAAGGAGACGCGATTATGACTCTCAGAACTGTTACCATGCAGTTGCCGGAAAATATATACTTGCGGTTGCAGCAGACCGCTCGCTCTACCCGGCAGTCATTCGATGATATTTTATTGCGCTCGGTGCAGGTGGGCAGCCCGCCAGATTGGGAAAGCGCCCCGGCTGAATTCCAGGCGGATTTGGCCGCCCTCGACCGGCTGGATGATGCCGCATTGTGGCGCGTTGCTCGTTCCCGCGCCGATGCTGACGCAACGGCTCGTTACCAGGTTCTTCTCGATAAAAACGCCGCAGGGACGCTTTCGGCAAAAGAAGGGGCCGAATTGACCCACCTCCGCGCTGAGTTCGACCGCCAAATGCTGCTGAAAGTTCACGCTGCGGCCTTATTGCAATGGCGCGGTCATCAAATCCCCCCCGCTGGAAAACTGTAACGGATGAGCTATCTCCCCGCCGACTTGCGCGAGCGGCTGCTCGAAGCCGACAATCGCCATTGCGCCTATTGCACGACGACGGAAGCCAACACCGGCCAGCCCATGACTGTGGATCATATTAGGCCACAGGCCCAGGGGGGCGAAACGGCTTTCGATAATCTTTGCTTTGCCTGCCGCCGTTGCAACGAGTACAAAGGCAGCGCGACCCACGCTGAAGACCCCCTCACCGGTGAGACTGTCCCTTTGTTTCACCCCCGCCAGCAAAGTTGGGGCGATCATTTTCGATGGGACGAGAGCGGGACGATGCTGATTGGATTAACATCCATTGGCCGGGCGACGGTTGTAGCCCTGAACATGAACAACCCGCTGATCTTAGATGTGCGCCGCCGCTGGGTAAGCGTAGGCTGGCATCCGCCCATAGATAGATGATCTCCCCTCTCCCAAAGTTGGGAGAGGCACGGCTTTCTTAAATTTGTGCTATACCAGAAATTTACCGCAGAGAACGCCGGGTTCGCTGAGTTTTTTAAATTTTTCTCTGCGTTCTTTGCGCTCTCAGCGGTAAAAGCGCTTTTCGTTTCGACTTTAAGAAAGCCCTGTTGGGAGAGGGGTTGGGGGTGAGGGCTAGGGCGCTGCCATGCTATAATTAGCTTATGAACGCAGCAGAAGCGAGAGCCTACCGTGACCGCTGGCGCGAAGTGGCAGAGATTGAACGCCGCGCCGCCCAGGCCGCCAGCCTTCAAGACCGCTGGCGGCAGTTGAACGCCATCAAACGGCGCGCAACCCGCCTGGGGATCACGCCAAAAGAAGATGCAGGTGAGGCAGAGATATTTTTGTTGTGGGCCAGCCTGAGAACTGCACATGCCTGAAAAGCCTGAACCTTTCCACGATCCGCTTGAAGCCCTTGACCGTCTGCTTTCGCATTTCGCTTATCGCGGCGTTGTGATTGGGGGAGTTGCAGTTGGCCTGTTGAGCCGTCCCCGTTTTACCGAAGACCTGGACGCAATGGTATTGCTCTCTGTGGATGATATTCCCCATTTTTTGGCCGTTGCTGAAACAGAGGGTATTGTGCCGCGCATCGAACAGGCCGAAGATTTTGCAAGACGCAGCCGGGTATTGCTTTTGCGGCACGAGCCTTCTCAAACGGATATAGATATCTCATTAGGCGTTTTGCCCTTCGAGCAAGAGATGGTTGCGCGCAGCATTGCCCACACCATTGACGAAACACTGACCATCCGCCTGCCCACCCCCGAAGACCTGATTATTATGAAAGCCGTTGCCCGCCGCCCCAAAGACCTGCTCGACATTCAGGGCATTATTGAGATGAACCCCGGTCTGGACCGCCAGCGAATTCAGAACTGGGTCACTGAATTCGCCGCCCTGCTGGATATGCCTGAACTCTGGGAAGATATTGCTGACTGGTTTTAAGTACCCCCTCTCCTCGCGAAGCACCCCCGCAGGGGACAGGTGGGAGCATCCTTCGGATATGCTGCGCGAAGGGGACGGGGGGCTGCACTGAGCCGTTGCCCTAAGCCTGTCGAAGGGGAAGCCGAAGTGGTGAGGGCTAAATTTAAACATTTCGCGCGTACTTGACCCCTGTCGAGTTTGTGTCTATAATTACAACCATCCTGCCACAAAAAAGGGACAGAACCGTGAATGTACCAACCAACCAACCAACCAACCAACTGAGAACCCTTTAGGATCCCCCGCGGCTGCTTCAGTAGCTGCGCCGATTCTGTACCCCATCTGCCAATACTTCGATTCAACTCAGTACAAGCGCTTCGATTTATCGCAGCAACGCCGAAGTGCCTGCCCTGAGCTTGTCGAAGGGTTGGCTTTTTTGATTCCTATTCCTCAATACCTAATCACCTGACACCTGACACTTGATACTTGATACCTGCAACCTGAAACTTGCAACCCCCAAAGGAGAAGATCATGTCCAACCCCAAGAAATCCCAAACCCTGCACATCGAAACCCTGAATGACGAACTCTCTATTTACGACTGGCAGCGCCTGCAAATGCACTCGCTCAACCCGACCGCATCTGCCGTATTCGAAATGTGCGACGGCGAAACCAGCCCGGCGCAGATGGCGAAACGCCTGGAGGCCCCCGAAGCCGTGGTGTGGCAATCGCTCGATGAATTGGGCAACGCCCACCTGCTGAGCGAGGCCCCCGAAAAGCCTGCCCAATACCAGGGCATGACCCGCCAGCAGTTTCTCAAGCTGGGTGGCGCCGTGGCATTGGCCTCCATTGTTTCGATTGTGGTGCCCCGCCCGGCTGCTGCGCAGACAGGTGGAGCAGGCGGCGGTGGTGGAGCAGCCGCCGCGATTGTAATGTACCAGGAGGGACCATATCGACAAGGTAATCTGGATGTGCTCGGAGGGACACCAGGTAATGGCCGTACCGGGGCCGACAACCTTTGCGCGGCTTCCGCAAACGCTCCGGCAGGCTACGCCAATTATCGCGCTTTTATCTCTGTAAACGCTGCCGACGAAATCAGGGATATGCCGGCCAATTACGGCGTTCCTGTTGCTGGAACGATCACCGGGCCAACCGGAACCCTGATCGCCAACGACTGGGCCGATCTTTTGGACGGCAACATTATAAATGCTTTGGATGCTGCTGGTGTGTTACCAGCTGGTTTCGCCTTTGGTTGGCGGACGGGCTCAAACGCTGACGGCTCACTGCATGCAAATAATTGTAATGGATGGACGACTCAGGTTGGAGGAAATAATGGTCGCGGCGGAAGTGCTATTCAAACGAATGCGACGTGGTTGAATGAGCTTGATCATGAGTGTAGCTTCTCCCGGCCAGTAGTTTGTATTGCTTACTAATCAGTAGTGAGCCTTGCGTTGTGTACTTAAGTGAGATGTGAGTGCATGTGCTCATATCCCTCATGGTAGAAGTCTAAGATAAAGGAGAAATGCGATGAACCAAACAGACGTATCTGTCCCGACTACAGAATTGACCGATGCCTATTTTGCGCTCGCAAAGAGTTCGCTCGATAATATGCTCGCGCTTACCAAACAAGCTATTCAGGAAAACCCGGAGTTTGCCGCCAAAGTTCAGATGCCGGATTCTGTAGCCAGTACACAGAAAGCATCGGGACAATTTGGCTTGTCTTCTGCGCTCATTTATTCACGGATATTCACTGACCCAACCCTTAATTTCGATGACGGGAGCAAGTTAGAGTTTGAAGGTAGTGCCTGGGGCATCGGTTTAGGCGGCGGTGTAATTTGGATGGGGGGAAACATGCTTCTTCCTTCTGACCAATTGGCGGGCGATATTGATTTCAAGTTTATGACCAACCCTGCTGTTACAATCATAGAATTTTACAAGAACGGAAGTCCTGCTGGGTCGTTAGCGGGAGGGGGGATTAACGTCCAGGCTGGGATATTTACTGGCACAGGAACTTTCACTGTTGCTTGATAGTTTATATAAAGGATGACAGTCACTTGCGCAAAGCCCCCCTCTAGCCTTCCTGCGGTCGCCCAATTTGGGGGGGGAACTGGTTTTCCCTCCGTTCGGCGGATTATTCTTGTGGCCGGTTGACTCGAATCAGACTCCCCGCCAGTGTGTCGTGAGACTGGATGGCCTTATCGATCCGGCGAGCCTGTCCGGGAAAATCCAGATCAATGCTGCATACGATGATGCCCTGGTGTTCGGCGTTGGCCTTATGCAGCTTAACGAAATGCTTGCGATTGATCGTCAAGACGGTCCGGTTGTTCTCGGCCGCAAAAGATAGCACGGCTTCGTCAGGAAACTCCCGGTTAGCCTGACCCGCTTCCTGGATCGTTAACACGTCATGCCCCAACCGCCTTAGTTCTTCAACAACGGGCAAAGGGAAATTCTCATTCGAGTATAGGCGCGCCATATTTATGCGTTTTCGTTTTCGCTGATCTGGTTTTCGATCTCGTCTTTGTGGGCGCGGTAATAGACCCAGGCGTTGGTCAGGTCTTCAGCTCGCAGGGTGGGGTATTGCATGAGAATATCCGCTTCGCTGGCCCCCAGGTTTCTAAACTGCACCAGCGCCCAAACCGGGATGCGCGTCCGCACAATGCGCGCCTCGCCGCCGCAAATCCCGGGCGTGCTCTCGATGCCGGGATAAGCATCCCCAAGATCACGGGCGATCCATTGCAGCAATTGGGCTTTTTCCCCCCGTGTCATTCCAGAAAGTAATTGTTGAGCAGCTTTCATCGGTTGCATGGTTCTATTTTAGCAGAAATTAGACGATATATCACGCCTGGCCCCTCAAAATGGCAAGCGCCTGGTCTTCGCTGACGAATTCATCCTGCCGCCCTTCCCGGATAGCATTTGCCAGGCCGATTTCTTCGATGGCGTCCAGCATGGTCGCGGTGAAAAGGTCGCGTTTTTCTTCGAGCAGTTCGCTGAATACTTCTTTGAGCATCAATTTGGTTTTTTCTTCGCTGATACTGAGTTCCATTTTCGGCTCCTTTACACAGCCACCGCTCAAGCAGGTTCTTGACTTTGGGGCAGCAAGGCGATCAAGGATCGCAGGGTAGCATTGACAGATTCTGAATCAGGGAAATAGCGACGTACATCCGGCTCTAAAATGATTGCACCTTCATCTACCTCGAAATGCTGGATTACCGTAGTGCCATCAGCCTGATGTATCGTTACGGTATGCCCTTCTCGATAGGCCTGGTAATGTTTGCCGCGCACACCCTCACTGAAATCATATTCAGGGCGCATGTTCTCAATCGGTTCTGGAGATTTATCACGGTTTGTTTTCATAATATTCTTTTTCAGCCGAAGTTGCTTTTCGAACACTGATGATACGTATCTTGTTTTCACGTTCTGTATATACCACGACCAGAAGTTTTCCTTGCAAAGACTGGCCGATGTCAATAAAACGAGCTTCCTCCAGCGAATGATCGGGATCATGGATTGTCAACGAAAGCGGGTCGCCGAATACGGTTTTGGCCTCATCGAAACTGACCTTGTGTTTCTTGAGATTTTCGGCGGCCTTGTTTTCGTCCCATTCGAAAGCGAAGTTCATAGATGCAGTATAACACAACTGGAGAAAATATGACTCCCTTACCCACCTTACCCCACACCACCGTCTGACAGGAAAAAGTAGACCGTCTAGGTTGGACGGATGGACAATGTTTTTCGGCTTACGGCCTGCGTTTTGGCCTGCGAAGTAATCAGGCCGCCGCGCTCGAACACGCCGCCCCGCACCTGCCCCTGGGCTGGGCCCCCTCTCCTTCCGGGAGAGGGCGGGGGGTGAGGGGAGAGACCGAGGGGGGCGGGGATAATAATGAAGTCGATATTCTATATTCGCTCCGCCTCGCCGATCCCCCAACACGCCCCGGAGTGCGCCCCTACCACCTGCTCTACTGCGGTTCCGCCCTGCTCTCCCGCACGCAAGAACTGCCCCCACTTTTAGCGACCCTCGAACAACACAGCGAACTCCTCACCGCCTTCCGCGCCCAAGAGCATCTCTTCGTCCACGCCGGGGTGGTCGCCTGGAAGGGGCGCGCTATCCTCATCCCTGGCCGCAGCATGAGCGGCAAGACCACCCTGGTGCGCGCCCTGCTGGCTGCCGGAGCCGAATACTACTCCGACGAATTCGCCGTGCTGGATGCAGCCGGTCGCGTGCATCCTTACCCTGTACCGCTCTCCATACGTGAAGGGGATAATGTCGTCGGCTGCAAAATTCCGCTGGAAACCCTCGATATTCAAGCGGGAACCGAACCCCTGCCCGTGGGGTTGGTCGTGGTCGCCAAATACAAACCCTACGCCCGCTGGAAGCCCGAAACCCTGACCCCCTCCCAATCCATGCTGGCCCTGATGGACAACACCGTCGCCGCCCGCCGCGAACCCACATTCACCATGCCCATCCTGAAGAAAGTCGCCATGAACGCCAAAACCATCGCCAGCAAACGCGGCGAAGCCAAACGCGTCGTCCCCGCTATTTTGAAACATCTTTAAGCCCCCTCTCCCTTGGGGAGAGGGCGGGGGGTGAGGGGATACCCCATTTTTTACCCTTTGTGTTCTTGGTGGTTAGATAATGGAACTCGCGAAATACTACAACCTCCTCACTCTCTGCGCCCGCGCACCTCAGGGCCCCTCTCCCCTCGGGAGAGGGCGGGGGGTGAGGGACGACCACATCCATCAAGCCGCCGCAGCCCTCCCCTCCTGGGACCCCCTCCCGCACCTCGCCGAAATCCACGGCCTGGCCCCGCTGGTCAATCACCATCTGCGCGCCGCCGAAATCGCCCTCCCCGAAACCATCGAACGCCAACTGCGAGCGCATGCCATGCGGCACACCCACGCCAACCGTATCCGTGCGCGTGCGCTAACCCAAATTCTGGCATTTTTTAGCGAAGCCAACATAGACCTGCTGCTACTCAAAGGTATTGCAATGGCATACGCCATCTACCCCCGCCCCGGCCTGCGCCCCATGAGCGACATAGACCTGCTGTTAAACAAAACCAATGCCGACCGGGGGCAAAAAATTCTGACCGAAGAACTCGGTTTTCGCCCCCGAAACATATCTGGCCCGCCCTCGTCCCATCACCTGCCCATCCTCCACCGTCAAGTGGATGGTGTAGATACATACATCGAACTCCACCACAACACAAACCGCCGCCTGCTCCCCGAAACCAGCTTTGAAGCTTTGCAACAGAACGCACGCCCAATTACAATCAATAACCTTCCGGCATATACCCCTGCCCTTGAAGACCTGCTGACCCACACCTACAACCACATGGTTGACGCGCCCTTCCAATCCTTCCGCCTGATTTGGATCGCCGATATGGTTAGCCTCATCGAACGCTTTGGTGACGTGATAAATTGGGAACAACTGCCGCCGCGCCTGCACAACGCCCTGGCAGCCATCCACGAACTGACTCCTTTCAAGCTGCCGCGCTCGCAAAATGTCATTGCGAACCCCCGATGGTTGAGCTTGTCGAAACCGGGGGCGATGCAATCTTGCCAATCTGCCCAACCCCGCGGCTGGCCCTTCAACGTCACCCCCGCCCAAAACGACACCGAATACCAGCGTAACATCCCCAAAGCCTTTCTTCCATCATCATGGTGGCTGCGCCTCTACTACGGCCTTACCCCCGAACATTGGCTTCTCCCCGTCAGAATACGGTATACTATACACATCATAGGGTGGATACGCCAATTTCGCACCCCCGCACACATCATCCAGCACATTAGGGAGTATTTTATTCGTGGCATTCGTGATATTCGCAAAAATTCGTGATTAAAGATACCCCTTTGTGCATCTTTGTGGATTGTGTAAATACTTTTCTGTAAAAAGGTCAAGGGCCTTTCAGAACCATGG
>CAYFMI010000123.1:0-8634 GCA_964344175.1 uncultured Anaerolineales bacterium | reverse complement strand
TGTTTGCTCCAACTTCGATTGTGAGCAGCTTCAGTTACCGGAAACTAGAGATCAAGCATTTCTCCAAAACCCGGCGCTGCATCGCCCCTGACCATATTGGTTTTGGTTTATCCGACAAGCCCGCCAATTGGGATTACCTCCCCAGCCAACACGCCGCGAATCTCGAAATGTTGCTTGAATCCCTCGACCTCGAAAACATCACCCTGCTGGTCGGCGATTGGGGCGGGCCGATAGGACTGTCGTATGCCATTCGCCACCCGGAGCGGGTAAAAAATATTGTCATCACCAACACCTGGATGTGGTCGGCAAAGGACGACTGGTATTATCGAGCCTTCAGCGGCTTTGTCGGCGGGCCGATTGGCCGCTGGCTGATCCGCAAGTTCAACTTTTTCGTCACTGCGGTGAACAAATCTATCTATGGAGACAAAAGCAAACTCACCCCGGAGATTCACCGGCATTTCATCATGCCCCTGGAAGACCCCACCGAGCGCAAAGGGAACTGGGTTTTCCCCAAGCAAATTATCGCCGCTTCCGAGTGGCTAGATCAACTCTGGGCGGGGCGCGGCGCGCTGGAGGGAAAGATCAAGCTGATAGCCTGGGGGATGAAAGACATCGCCTTCCGAGAGAAAGAACTCAAACGCTGGATGGAGCATTTCCCCGATGTGCCGGTCGTGCGCTACCCCGACGCCGGGCATTTCCTGGCCGAAGAGAAAGCCGATGAACTCATTCGAGAAATTGCGAATCTCGGTTGGGATTAGTAACATCACACCCTACTTGCTACCTTTGCTGAAATAGCATTCGCTGTATGGGTATTTGTCACTAACTCAAGAAAAGCCTTCACGACCTGGGGATCGAAATGTATGCCAGATTGATCTTGTATGTAGGCCAGCGCTTCCTCCTCTGACCAGGCCTTGCGATACGGCCGGTCCGAAAGCAAGGCATCCCATACATCTACTATCGCAAAGATGCGGGCTGCTATGGGTATTTGATGCCCCACCAATGCATGGGGATACCCGTTGCCATCCCACTTCTCATGATGGTAAAGCGGAATCTCCAGAGCCGGTTTTAAGAACGAAATCGATGACAACATATCATACGCATAAATGGGGTGCTTTTCCATCGCTGACCGCTCTTGCGGCGTGAGTTGGCCCGGTTTCAACAAAATATCATCCGAGATGCCAATCTTGCCGATGTCATGAAGAAGTGCCCCGCTGCGAATGTGGATCAAATCACTATTGTTAATTCCCATTTGTCGTGCAAGATTCACAGTCATTTCCGTGACACGATGACAATGCCCCTGCGTTTCGATATCGCGCAGTTCCAACGCGCCCGATAACGCTGCTATCGTCGCATCATAAGCCAGAGTCAATTGCTGGTTGGATTGCTGTAAGTCATTGAACAAAGTGGCATTTTCTATCGCAATGGAAGCCTGCCCCGCCAAAGTTTCCAGAAAATCCAACCACTCACTGTCCGGTTCCAACACGGAGCGGTGGAAGACCTCTAAGATTCCTACGACAATGCCCTTCGCCATCAACGGCACAACAAAATACGCGATCGCATCTTCTGCATGCAATTCAGGCCGAATTTCTGCTTTTGCTTCAGCCAGGTTGGGGATGTTGATCAACTCACCTTTCAGCACCGCGTCCTCAATTAAGCCCTGGCGCGGTTTTATATGAGAGATTTGATTTCCGTTATTTTTTATCCCCCGCCCACTGACATGTTTTAAAACCAGCGCATGTGAGTCCCACAAATAAATGAAACCGGCGTCCACACTCAATCGGGAAATGACTTGATCAACGACGACGTCTAACACAAGACGAAGATCCTTGATAGCAGCAATTGCTTCATCGATCTTCCGGAGTGCAGAGAGACGCAGAAGTTGTTGTTGTGTTTGCTCAAATAGAGAGGCGCGATGAAAGGCATTAGCTGCCATTTCGCTGATGGCGGTTAACAAATGAATTTCAGATCCGGTATAAGCACGTTTTTCTCGCAACCAAATGTGCATCACGCCAACTATTTTTTCGGATGTTTGCAGGGGCAGAGAAATACTGCTGTAAACATATTGCAAAATCGAAGATTCGCCCGGCAAAATGACCGCTTTTGGATCATGCTGGATATCGCTCGAGATGTAAACTTCTCCCGAAGCATAGACATATCCCGTAATTCCCTCGTCAATAGGATGACTCAGACGCCCCTCGCAGATGCTATCCACTTCTTTTTTTTCTTCTCCCGATGTATACCACCCATAAGACATCAACTCATCCTCATCCAAATCTACCAGAAAAATAGAACCGAACGCATTGCCAACAACTTCTACCGCCTTTTGCACGACGATTTGGGTCATCTCTGCGATGGATTCGACGGTGCGCAAGGCCGCACCCACATTCGCCAGTGTTTCTAATTCGGTCGCCCGACGGCTGGCTTCTTTCAGGAGCATTGCCCGTTCCACTGCATAACTCAATGTGCGCACCAGGGACATGCCATCAAATTGCCCCTTCACCAAGTAATCTTGTGCGCCCTGACGGACAGCTTCAAGAGCGAATTCTTCGCTGTCGAGACCGGTCAGCAATACTACCGGAATCTCTGGTGAGTGAGTGAGCGCTCTGGTTAATGTCTCTACACCCTGACAATCTGGCAGATTCAAGTCCAAGAGGAGGATGTCGAACTCTTGCTCAGAGAGAAGCTGCAACCCAAGCTTCAGACTATCTACATGCGTAAAATCCCACCCCGAATAACTGGTTTCAGCCAGGATCTCTTGAATCAAGCGGGCATCCCCAGGGTTATCTTCAATTAACAGAATATTCAGTAAACGATCGATCATGCTAGTATGAGAGTTCCTCTATTCTGCACAAAGTCGTGCGCAACATTATTGTGCTGTTGTACTCGATCGGCGCGTTGCTTAAGTTTTCCCACCCCAAGATGGGATTACTCAGAGCATCATTCCTGGGGTGGCAATCTCACGATAGATAGCCAAAAATCTTCAATCCTTTCAATAATACGCATAAATTGATCCAGATCAACGGGCTTGGTGATATACGAATTGGCGTATAAGTTATAACTGTGGAGAATATCTTGCTCGGCATTGGAAGTTGTCAAGATGACCACCGGAATTCGTTTCAATCTAGGATCCTGTTTGATGTCGGCAAGCACTTCGCGTCCGCTGATTTTTGGCAGGTTCAGATCTAGCAGAATGAGGTCAGGCCGAATCGTATGGGCATATTCACCTCTGCGATGGAGGTACTCCAGCGCTTGCTCACCATCCATAACAACATTCAAGTTGTTGATCATTTTGCCTTCTTTCAAGGCTTCACGCGTCAAGCGCACGTCGCCGGGGTTGTCTTCCACCAGCAATATTTCAATAGGTCGTACTGGAGATGCTTCGCTCATTTTTGCTCCTGATTTGTACTTCGGCATTTGCCGGGATTGTGAAATAAAAAGCAGCGCCCTCCCCTGGCGTTGACTCAACCCAAATGCGCCCGCCGTGCCGCTCGACGATCTTCTTGCAAATCGCCAAACCAATACCGGTGCCGGGGTATTCGTCCTTACCATGTAAACGCTGGAAGATGGTAAAGATCCTTTCGGCGTATTGAGGATCAATGCCAATACCGTTGTCTTTTACGGCAAATTGCCAGACTTCTGCAGATTCATTGTTTTCACAGTCGGAGTGTTCTATCGTCCCTTCAGATGTTCTCTCGACAGAGATATGCACACGCGGCGCTTGTGTTCCACGAAACTTGATTGCGTTCCCAATCAAATTTTGAAAGAGTTGCACCAACTGTGTCTCATCACCCATTACGATAGGCAAAGGGTCATGGGTAACAATCGCGTCATGATCTTTTATGGCAAGTTTCAAGTTGGCACACATCTTCGATAGGGCAATATTACAATCCATTGGCGCGAACTCCTTGCCGCGCGTGCCCACGCGAGAATACGCCAGCAAGCCGTTGATCAGCGCCTTCATGCGGACCGCGCCATCCACAGCAAAGTCAATGAACTCATCGGCATCGCTATCGAGTTGGCCTTGATAGCGACGCTGTAACAGTTGCAAATAAGACGAAACCATGCGCAGCGGCTCTTGCAAATCATGAGAAGCAACATAAGCGAAATTCGCCAATTCGATATTTGAACGCTGCAATTCCAAAGCCGTATCTTTAAGTTCCTTCTCGGCGATTGCGCGAATGCTAACATCCTCCAGCGTGCCCTCATAAAAAAGCACGCGGCCATCGGCATCGCGCATGGCCTGGGTACTCAGGCGCACCCAAATTTGCTGCCCATCGTAGCGCCGGAATTGAGTTTCGAAACCCTCCAAAAGATCTTCGTCCGCCACTGTTTTTATAAACCGTTGCAAATCTTCTGAATTAAGCCAATATGCTGCTGAGTCGCTGCCAATGAGAGTCTGACGGTTGGGATAAGCCAAAATGCGCACACTTCCAGGATTGGCTTCCAGCACCTCCCCGGAACGAGACGTGCGGAATATGCCAACAGGCACACTTTGAAATAATTGGCGGTAACGGGCTTCCGATTCTTGCAATGCCAGAGCGGCCTGGACGCGTTCGGTAATATTACGCACAACCACAAAATATTGGTCTTCTAGGAAAGGTAAACAACGCGCTTCAAAGAATTGTTCTCCATCTGGGAGCTGGAGTGTATACTCAATAACTGCCATTGTCTGTGTTTGAGTTACCTGGCGAAAGGCATCATCGAATTGCGCCGCAATCGGGGGGGGGCAAGACATCGTGCATAGATTTACCTAAAAATGTTTCAGGAGGCACAAATAAATCTGAGGCTTTCCCAGCATGGTAATCCAGGTAAACGCCATTTGCGCCCACGCGAAAATACAGATCTGGCAAAGCTGCCACAATCGCGTGCAATTCAGCAGCCCGTTCTTGCACTAAGCCTTCCAGATGGTCTCGATACTGTTCCAATTCCGAATACAAGCGAGCGTTCTCCAATGCAATTGCTACCGGCTGGGCCAGACTCACCAGTAGATCAACTTCTTCTGGTGAATAGGCATTGGGGGTATAACTCTGAGTGGAGAGCGCGCCAACTACTCGTTCGCCAATCAACAGGGGAACACATAAAACAGACTGCACGCGGTGTTGACCACCGAAATTCTGCAGACGTCCGGCCACAGAAGCATCAACCAATACCGGACGCTTTGTACGAATAGCTTCACCGCCGATTCCGTTATCCAGATGGATAGCATCGGCCAGGCAGCGTTCGCCCCGGTCAATTTTGATCAGGTTTTGGTAGACATCCGATCCTTGCTCGTAGGAAGCGATCCAAAAAGCGTCGTTTGGCATCAATTCGCCCACCGCGCGGTAGGATGTTTCTAGAATCGTTTCGATATCCAGATTGGCGCTGATCGTGTAGCTAAGCCGCATGAGTGCTGCAAGCTGGTTGTTGGCGCGCTCCAGTTCTTGTGTGCGGGTGGTCACCTGCTCTTCAAGACGATCATGCGCCCGGGCGTTTTCTATAGCAATAGCAGCCTGCGAAGCAAACGCCAATGTCAGCCGGGCATGCTCTTGGGAATAGAAGCCGGGTTCTTTTTTATCTAGAGCAAGCATACCCAGAAGTTGATCACCGTAGAGCAATGGCACGCCCAACCATGAACGAATTCCAGCAGCGGCGTGAGGTTCGTTCGTGAATTGCTCGTAATGAGCCGGGGCATCACCCAAGATCATCGCATTGCAGCTTTCGATTACCTGGCGATTCGGATTATCACTTGCCTGGAGGTTGAAGCGAGTGCCGATCAATTCGTCGAGGTTAGGAAAACCGTGACCGCCGATGATCTCTAACCAATCGCCTTCCATCCTCTGCACCGAGGCGCTATCGAAGGGGACGATGGCTCGTAATTCACTCAGAATGGTATCGAGTACCAGGCCCAATTCCAGGGCGGCGCTGAGCGACCGGCTGGCATTTAGCAGCCGTTCAGCCTGTGCACGAGAGCGCTGCTCGCTCAGCAGGCTGAGGCGCAGTTCACGATCAGAGAACCATTGAAAAATCACGATCACCAGCAAGCCCATGCCGATGGCAACCGTATCTGTGGTGTGGTTTGCCAGCGGTGAGATCGCACCGAGTAACCGGCCTGTTGCTTGCATGTTGCCAATCACAAAGTTTGAGATGGTGCAAAGCGCAGCAAATACGAGTGCCGCCCTCCCTCCAATCAACGCCCCGGCCACCAGCACAACCATGGCATAGCCGATCAGCATAGCATGACCAATTCCCAACTGATAGCTTACCCCGGTCATCAATAAAAATAACAACACGGTCGGTATGTAAGCTGCCAGCCGCAGATGACCGCGCTGCCCCAGCCAATAGGAAAGCAGGTAAAACGGCAGCACACCGAACCCGGCCCAAACACCCAGCTGAGCAAAAGGCTCCGAAGTCGTCAGCCACAGGATACTGGAAATCAATCCGTACAACAACGCTGGAAGTCCAAGCCCCAGCAACACAATATACAAAATATGCCGTCTTCGATCCCCACCCGTACGGCCTGCCAGGATTGATAACCAGTGCATCATTCGTTCTCGTGTTTTCATTATTTTTAGGGCTTACACAGTTCTAGCCACCTGACAGTTTAAAAAAAGGACGCAGATTCGCGCTGATTATCACTGAAAAAACAAAAAACAGTGAAGTAGAAACAAAAAATCATTGTTATCTGCGTTCATCAGCGTTCAAAAAACAAAAGTGTCGGGTAGCGAGACACAGTTCGATGAAAAATATTCCCGGGCTTTCCCTGCGCGAGTGCGTAACTCCTGACCTTATCATTGCTCACATTCGTATGAACGGATATTCTCAATCTTTGGTTGGGCGGTTGTCAATTTGCAGCGTAAAATAGAATGTCGCGCCCTCGCCAGGTTGCGATTCGACCCATAGGCATCCACCGTGACGCTCGACAATACGCTTACAAATCGCCAGCCCAATCCCCGTGCCGGGGTACTCGTCTCTGGTGTGCAATCGTTGAAAGATAGTAAAAATGCGCTCCGCATATTTCGTATCGATACCGATGCCGTTATCTCGGACCGAAAATAACCAGGCGTCAGCCTCACTGGAAATATACACGTCAGAGGTGGGCGCAAGTTCAGATATTCGAGTCGCTGAAATATGTACATGCGGCCTCTCTTCCCCCCTGAACTTAATTGCGTTACTGATCAGGTTTTGAAACAACTGGCGCGCTTGTGCTTCATCAACCGTGATCGTAGGAAGCGTATCGTAAGAGATCACCGCACCGCTTTCTTGGATTTCGACCTTTAGATCAAAAAGCACATCCTGCAAAATAGCGGCACAATCCGTAGCAAAAAGCGCCGCCCCTCGCGTGTTAACCCGGGAATAAGCCAGCAAATCGTTGATGAGAATTTTCATACGCTGCGCGCCATCTACGGCATAGGTAATAAATTCTCTCGCCTCGGCGTCGAGCTTATCTTGATAGCGGCGTTCGAGCAATGCCAGGTAAGACGAAACCATACGCAGCGGCTCTTGCAGATCATGAGAGGCCACATAAGCGAATATTTCCAGTTCGGCGTTTGAGCGCGCTAACTCGGTTGTGCGATCTCTTACTTTTGCTTCTAATTGGTTATTGGCCTTCTGCACGGCGACAATCATGCGCTGAAGTTTTTCGAGCAGCTGCACGCGGTCTAGTGTAATTGCCAGGTGGCTGGCCAACGCCTGCAAGTATTCCAATTGGTCGGGTGAAGGCGGCCGAACACCCTCTTTCCCAAAAGTTCCAGCACCCAACAGGCCGGTTTGCTTGTTATGTAATGTGATGGGAACATGCACAATTGTGCGGTTCTCTAATTGAGCAACGATCTCCTTATTTGTTCGAGGGTCACGGCGCGCGTCGGGCACCACATCCACTTTACGGCCATCCCAGAGCGAGGCTACAAAAGGATCACTGCGCAGGTCGAAGGTGTGGTATTGCATTTTTGCCGCGTCGGTTTTTTCTCCCACCATTGCCAGCAAACGCGCTTTGCTTTCACCATCCCCATTGACGACATATACCCATACATTTTGATACCCAACCTCAAGTTGTATTTCATCCCGAGCCACATCTAGCACATCGCCATATGTACGCGCCTGCTCGAGACGACGGGATAGGCGCAGCAGCGATTGGGCATGACGCTCAATCGAACTGTGACGAATATTTTGGTTATTTGATCCCCTGATAAACGTATTCAGCATCAAAGATCCATCCTCTTTTTGGGATTTTTAATTCTGCGTGGTTGCATTGCCGTTCAATGAAATAATCGACTAACCTATTCTGGTGCTTCGTCTATAGCTTGCAAGATGGCAGGTATCAATTTTTCCAGCATATCTTGCTTGAAAACGTAACCATCAGCGCCAGCGGCCATCGCAGCCTGATGATAACTCTTGGCGCGCATCAGTGTAAGCATAATGATTGCAGCTCCAGGATATTCAGCGCGTAGCAACGGGATGGCTTCCAGCCCGCCGATTCCGGGCATATTGATATCGAGTACAACAACCCCGGTTTGCAGTTCGCTCGCCAACGCGAGGGCTTCCTCGCATGATTGCGCAGTAACGACTTTGGCTATCCGCCGGTCGCTTCTCAGGAACTCAGCGGGATTGTGTAAATACTTTTCTGTAAAAAGGTCAAGGGCCTTTCAGAACCATGGT
>CAYFMI010000122.1:0-8660 GCA_964344175.1 uncultured Anaerolineales bacterium | reverse complement strand
AAAGGTTCTTTCCGGCTTCAACTCACTTGTTCAGACATAAGATGCGTTTGCCCTGTGTGAAGAGACTAACAGAAGCGAAATTCTAAGCGGTCATTTTCAACTCAGGCGGTATCTTCGGGCGAACGAGCACGCGAATCGGCACCCAGGGCCTGTGAGCGTTCATAGGCTGCCCAAACCGCCCGCGAGAGAGCCGTGCGAAAGCCAGCCTTTTCGAGATAGTAGAGCGCCGAAGCCGAGGTGCCGCCTGGAGAAGTCACCTGATTACGAAGGCGCGCTAAATGAACCGGGCTGTCGTGCTGCTGATAATAATCTACCGAGCCGCGCACAGTTTGGGCAACGAGACGTTCGGCAATGCGGCGCGGAAAACCCAAATGCACACCCGCATCTACCAGCGCCTCCATAAATAAGAATACATACGCCGGGCCAGTTCCTGAGAGGGCCGTCGCCATATCCAGGTAGTATTCTTCTTCGAGGTATATTTCTTCACCTAACGCGCCCAAGATCTGACGGGCCATTTCGTGCTGTTCTTTACTGACGACCTCTGCAGCCGTCCAAACGGTGATCCCTTCGCCAATTTGAGCGGGAGTATTGGGCATTGATCGCACAATGTTGGCGTTGCCCAAACCTTGCGCGATTTTGTCTAATGTTGCCCCGGCAATAATCGAGAGCACGAATGCCTCGGGGCAGATTTTTCCGTGCAATTCGGGTAACAACACCTTGAGATGCTGAGGTTTCACACATAGTACAACTACGTCGGCATCTTGCACCGCGGCAATATTGTCGGTGAGTGATGTTATGCCATAATGCTGTTGTAAATCGGCACCCCGGTTCACCCGTGGGCCAGATGCAATCACGTTTTCGGGTAAAGCGACTTCTTTGTGAATGATTCCTGCAATCATCGCCTCGGCCATAACCCCTGGGCCAATAAAGGTTATTTTTTTATCTACCAACATCTATACCTCCAAATTTGTAGGATATACACAGTCCAAGGAAAAATTTATTGAAAATGGATGTAGGCGGGGCATGCCCCGCCTACATCCATTTTCAATTTTCTTTCTACAATTGTGAAATTTGCACATCTTGTAGAAACCATTTATGTGAAATATTGTAAAGCGAATCGAATGCGTTCTTCGACATCGTCGGGCACATCTTTGGGAATCGTCTGAACGGCGGCCTGAGCCTCGACCACGCTGTATCCCAGTGCAACGAGTGCCTCAACAACCTGGCTATCCACATCGGGCATGCTAATCAACGCTTCAAGATCATCGCCGGCTTCTAAACGCCCTTGCAAATATAATAAAACTTGCTGAGCGGTCTTCTTCCCAATACCAGGGACACGGGTGAATATCTCTGCCTGCTCAGAGAAAACAGCCCGGCGAATGGCTGCCGGGTTGAGGGCAGAAAGCGCCGCCAGCGCCAGGCGTGGGCCAATTCCGCTAACGCCCAAAAGCAGGCCAAAATACTCACGCTCTTCAGATGTTGAAAAACCATATAATGTCAGCGAATCTTCTCGCACAACCAAGTAGGTGTGCAAGGAGATATTTTCTCCAGCCCGTAAACTTTGCCGCATGGCATCGGGGATATGCACCCAAAGCCCCACTCCACCCTTCTCCACGACAATGCGGTCTGTTTTTATTTCAACAACTCGCCCATTTAAGCTAGCAATCATGCCAATCTCCTACATAATAAAGGCGATTCCAATCCCTACACTTGCCATTAACAAAATGACCGGCCAAAGCGCGCGGCGCAACATTGGCGACCCTCCCATCAAAGCGATGCCCCCCTTCACCATTGTATTGGACATGGTCGCGATCACAATCGCCCGCGAAGCGGTGTGAATATCTAAACCGCCGGTAGCGCTCAATTCAGCCATTGAGAGGGTAATCGCATCGACATCTGCCGCACCAGATAACAAACTAGAAACAAAAATACCGGTTTCACCAAAGTACATTTGGGCGGCGCGAGAAACCAGCAATACAACTCCATAGAGCAGGCCAAATTTTATCGCAGAGCCTAAATCAAAGGGGTTGGAAAATTGCACTTCTCCTTTTTCGGAGGCGCGTTGTGATAAAAAGAGGTACACCCCATACAGCAATCCCACTAATCCTGCCGCAGCCAGGGGCAACCATACTATCGCTAAAAGTTCCCGGTTGAGCACCCCCACTTCAATCAGCACGCGCGAGAACATCACTGTCCAAGCAATGGTAATAGCGAGTGCGAACGGCTTCGAGAGGTCCGGCTCACGGCTGCTACGTTCTGAAAAACTAAGCGTGACTGCCGTACTCGAAACCAAACCGCCTAAAAAACCTGTAATCCCGATCCCCTGCTCAGGCCCTACGATTTTTATCGCCACGTAGCCTAAAAAACTGATCCCCGAAATGAAGACAACCATCAGCCAAATTTTGAAGGGGTTCAAAACATCAAAAGGCGGCGGGAAAAAACTTTCATTGGGCAGCACAGGCAAAATAATAGCAGTGATAACGGCAAATTGCAGCGCGGCAAAAATATCGGCCCGTGTGATCGAACGCACCAGACGGTCGGTTTCGAGCTTAAGCGATAACAGCGTCGTTGTCGCTATTCCCAATGCTACTGCAAGCACCAATTGACCCCAGTAGCATAAAGCGCCAACAAGGATCGTCACCACAATGGCAATTTCGGTTGTGAGGCCAACATGACCGCGCCAGGCATCGATGAAATAGGCCACGGTCGCAAACGCGCCCAATAGAAGAATGATGCCAAAGAAAGCCAGGGGGGATTGTAATTCATCGGCTGCCATGGCTGCCAAAGCTCCCACCAGTCCCAATAAGGCAAATGTGCGTTCTCCGGCAACAATCTCTTGCTTGTGGCCTCCGTGGGCAAATTCCCGCTGCAAACCGATCAAAAATCCAATCGCAATCGAAGCCCCAAACCTCAGAAATAATTGTGTTTGGTCCATAATTAACTATCTACTCCAAATAGGAATTCATCTGGGCGCTGTGAATATGGCAAATAGCAACCGCCAGGGCATCGGCGGCATCATCCGGGTGAGGGCTGTCTTTCAGGTTTAATAAGGCACGCACCATTTGCTGCATTTGCGGTTTATCAGCGCCACCATAACCAGCAACGGCCTGTTTGATCTCTAAAGGAGTATATTCAGCTATCGGCAATTCGCCTTCGGCGAGAGCCAGAACAATGACCCCACGCGCTTGCCCCACACTCATGGCGGTACGAACATTGCTCTGAAAGAACAACTTCTCTACTGCCGCGCTATCGGGGCGGTGGAGAGCAACAATTTCGCTGAGTTGATGATATAACTGGCGCAGACGCTGCGGCATAGCATCTTTGGCCGGGGTGCGAATAACACCATAATCTACAGCCGTTAGCTGCCCCGCAGAATCCTCGCGAACCACTCCATACCCTGTGATCGCCGTTCCAGGGTCAATACCGAGAACCAGCATTAGCCATCACTCATACTGCGCCAGCGCTTCATCGGAGATACTCAGGTTGGAATAGACGTTTTGCACGTCATCTAAATCTTCTAGCCGCTCAATCACTCGCAAGACTTTAAGGGTCTCGTCAACGGCTAATTCCATCTCTTGGTTAGGCATCATCCGCAACCCGGCATCATCGGTTTTGATGCCTGCCTCAACAAGCTGGTCATGAATAGATTTGAACGAAGTGACTTCTCCCATAATCTCAACAATGCCATCATCAATGGTGACGTCATCGGCCCCACCCTCGATCGCCAACTCAAAAATCTCATCGTCATCATGCCCCTCGACCGAAAAAGTGAAATAGGCCCACTTTGTGAACTGCCAGGCCACCGACCCGCCTTCCCCCAGGCTGCCACCGCTGCTGGTTAACACATGCCGCAGATCAGCAACCGTGCGATTGCGATTATCGGTCGCACATTCGATCATCAAAGCAACGCCGTGCGGGGCATATCCCTCGTAGGTGACTTCTTCGTAGGCTGCGGCGCTTTTGTCTTCACCGGTACCGCGTTTGATGGCGCGCTCAATATTTTCCTTGGGCATATTGGCAGCCTTCGCCCGCGAGATTGCCAACGCCAGGGCGGTGTTCATATCCGGGTCACCCCCTCCACTTCGGGCTGCCACCGCAATTTCGCGCGCCAATCGGGTAAATATTTTGCCTCGCTTGGCATCTTCAGCCCCTTTTTTTCGTTTGATGGTTGACCATTTTGAATGTCCAGACATTGCCTAGCTCCTGCATCATCCTATTTATACATCCCGAAAACTTGGCTGGCAAACAAACCACACACCTGTTTTCAGGCTTCGGTACTAAGAGTACATTTTTTCAGTTTTCATCGCGCAACTCGGCGGAGGCCTCATTATACCATCGAAACATTGGGGCTCATATTCGTAGTACGGCTTCGCCATTGAGACGGCTGTGTTTTATATCTACCAACGCCTGATTGGCATCATCCAAATCATAGAGCTGCACCGTAGGTCGAATAGGGATTTCAAGCGCCAACTTCAGAAACTCCAGGCCGTCGCGGTAGGTGGCGTTCGTAACACTGCGCAACGTGCGCTCGCCATAGATCAAACGATAGGGCATTGGGGGGATTGGCGACATATGGATGGCATTGATTGCCAGTGTCCCCCCAGGGCGGAGTTTTGCCATCATTTTCGGGACCAGCTTTCCCGCTGGCGCGAAGATCACGGCGCGGTCTAACTGTACGGGAGGTTGATCGTCGGCCCCGCCGACCCATACTGCACCCAAAGCTTCGGCGTGGCGGCGATGCTCCGGGGAGCGGGTGAAGACATACACATCGCAACCCCAATGGCGGGCGACCTGGATTGCCAGATGAGCGCTGGCGCCAAAACCCACTAAACCCAACCGCTCTCCAGGATGAAGATCGGCTTTACGCAACGATCGATAGCCAATAATACCCGCACATAAAAAAGGGGCGGCTTGCTCATTGCTTAGCTGCGCGGGGAGAGGCAAAGCGTAGGAGGCGCGCACCAACACAAATTCGGCGTAGCCTCCATCCACATGAAAGCCGGTAAAGCGCGCCGAGGGGCAGAGATTCTCATCACCGGCCATGCAGTAGGCGCACTTTCCGCAGGCATCATAAAGCCAGGGAACGCCTATGCGTGCGCCCACTTCTATGCCGCGAACGTCTTTTCCTATCGCATCCACAACCCCCACAACCTGGTGTCCAGGGATGACGGGCATCTTGGGAGCGAGAATATCACCCTCTACCGTATGCAAGTCGGTGTGGCAGGCCCCGCACAGTTGAACTCGCAGACGCACTTCATCAGGCCCAGGCACGGGGATAGGAATATCCATTAACTGCAAGGGGTTTTCTTCAACCGATTGATATGCCGAAAGAACCATCGCACGCATAGCAGTTCATCTCCAATCTGAAGATAAATTACAATATCTTTGCTACTATTTTAGCACTGCCCCCCACACCTTGCCAAAGCGATATGGGTACGTTATAATCACGCCGCATTTACGGGATGTGGCGCAGTCCGGTCAGCGCGCGCCGTTCGGGTCGGCGAGGCCGTGGGTTCGAATCCCACCATCCCGACAGAAAACGCCGATGGGAAATCTCATTGGCGTTTTTGATATCCATTATTTGCACCCTATGGAGGAACTATGAACTTTCGCGCTTTAACGATCCCCCTGATTTTGATGGCTGTTGTCTTAGCAGCATGCAGTACTGCCCCCGAGGCAACAGAGGTGGCTCCCCCGCCTGTTTCCGAAGCCTCGGTCACACCGCTTCCTACCGAAGAACCGACAGCCGCCCCCACACCCGAACCCACACCGACCGTAACACCGATCTTTGTAGATACGGAGACCAAAGACCAACTGGCTTCGATTGTGGTGCCGGTTAACGACCCCAACGAATTGGCCCAACGCCTGAAGGGAGTCGGCGAGTTACCCCCGTTGGAGCCGCCCGCCGAACCTTTGACCGTTGGCGCCAAACAACTCTTTTGGGTGACGGACTACAATGACGAATCCTACCAGGTCGAAGCTACCCTACACTATGTCACCGACCATGCTTATTTTTGGGTCGATGATAATGCAACCTTCGAACCCTCTGATCTCGAAAAATTAGCCAACAAATTCGAGAATCGCATTTACCCTGTAGACCGGCGCTTTTTCGGCAGCGAATGGTCTCCGGGCATTGATGGCGATGAACATATTTACGTACTCTTTGCCCGCCGGTTAGGGGTTTATATTGCCGGTTATTTTTCCTCGGCAGACGAAATGCACCCCCTGGCGCACGAGTTTTCCAATGCGCACGAAATGTTCGTCCTCAATATCGATAACGTCGATATGGCCGATGAGTACACATACAGCACCCTGGCGCATGAATTCCAGCACATGATCCATTGGAATCTCGACCGCAATGAAACCACCTGGCTAAATGAGGGCTTTGCCGAATTAGCCCAACTCTTAAACGATTTCCCCATTGGCGGCACCGTGCAAGAATATGCCAGCAATCCAGATACTCAGCTTAACACCTGGTCGGGAGATGAGGATGAGAGTTTCCGGCATTACGGGAACGCCTTCTTATTCACCGCCTACTTCTTGGACCGCTTGGGGAAAGAGGCCACACAAGCTCTGGCTGCCCACCCCGAGAACGGATTGACCAGCATCGACCTTGTGCTGCAAGAAATGAATGCAACCGACGCCCTCACCGGCGCACCGCTAACTGCGGATGCTCTCATCGTCGATTGGGCAGTGGCGAACTTCATCCAAGATGAAAACGTCGGCGACGGACGCTTTGAGTACTATGCCTTCCGAGAGAGTTTCCAAACCAAACAAACCGAAGTCATTCGCGATTGTTCGAGCGGCCCGCGCGAGTACGATGTTCATCAGTATGGCGTCGATTATGCCCGCGTGCTGTGCGCAGGCGACTACACGCTGCGCTTCGAGGGCGCTGTCGAGACGCGCGTTATTCCCACCGAACCTTATTCGGGGGAATATGCCTTCTGGTCAAATAAAGGCGACTCATCGGATATGACTCTTACGCGCACTTTCGACTTTGCCGGTGTGGAAGGCCCGCTGACGCTCACCTACTGGACATGGTATGACATCGAGAAAGATTACGATTATCTTTACCTGGAAGCTTCTCTGGATGGTGAAAATTGGGAGATTCTGAACACACCGTTAGGCACCGACCGCAACCCCAATGGCAATAGCTATGGCTGGGCCTATACCGATAAAACGCGCGGCTCAGAGTGGGCCCAAGAGAGTATTGATCTTTCTCAATTTGCAGGGCAAGAAGTGCAAATCCGCTTCGAATACATCACCGATGCCGCTCTGCACGGCGAGGGTTTTTATCTTGATGACGTCGCTATCCCCGAAACAGGCTATTTCAGCGATTTTGAAACCGACGATGGCGGCTGGGAATCGAATGGATGGGCGCGTATCAAGAACGTGCTGCCCCAGACCTTCCGGTTGGCATTGATCACCGTAGAAGGCGACGCGACCACCGTCGAATACATCCCAGTTGGCACAAACAACATCGCCGAAATCCCCCTGCAAATCCCTGAGGAAGGCAAATCGGTCATTGTCGTGGTTATTGGAACAACCCGCTTCACCCGCGAATTAGCCCCCTATCGTCTCGACTTTATCCAACACTGAGTGTACGCCTTTTCCAAACGAGGCATGAGTCACCCCGAATATGAAATTCGGGGTCGTTTTTTACTTTCCCCATCCCCCCAACCCCCCTTCCCCGCCGGAAGGGGGGTAAATTTCGAAAAAACAGGTGAGCCAAAGCAGATTTGCTTTGGCTGACCTGTTTTTTCGCCGATGCCCCTCCCCCATAATTCGGGGGAGGGGTGGGGGCAAATATTTATTTTTTGCAGTTCAGATGCACAAAAAGATTAAAATTGGGGTGACTCATGTTTGGAAACCAGGTGGATCAGCACTGCTCAGGTTATGGGCAAGCAAACTCTTTGACTTTGTGATAACGTGCATACATGGTTCCTGTATACGTGCTACCACAACCGTACATGGTGTAGTGATAATACCCCATCGGGATGGTGTATTCTTTGTCCTCATCAGGCTGGAAGGAAAAGACATACACACTCGGTCCTTCGAGAATAAGCAACATAAACCGTTCGGTGTCGTTTTCGAAGGTGACATTCACCAAATTGAGCATTTTACCTTCGTCAATGGTGTTTGTTGGGTCAAAAGCGCCATAGAAGGCTTTCATGCCGCAATCAGGAACTTCAATTGTTTTCTGATTGGTCAAATCCAGCTCGCCTTTGACAAAGGTCCCGCATGAATAGAGCGTGTAATCATAAACACCGCGCAGCGGCGTATAGACTTTTGATTCACCCACCCTTACATGCAGGTAATAATATGCTGGGCCATCTAATTGCAGCCAAATATCACGGTCGCCATTATTGTTGATTGTCAGGCGCACAACATCTTCTTGTGCATACGCAATATTTTTGGGGAAAGCCGACACAAGCACAAATGAAACCAGCGCAACCAGGAATACTATTCCACGAATTACTCGCTGCCTGTTCATACGTTTGTTCTCCTTACTAAGCTAGGTGTGATCTCTTTAGGTCCGATAACGTAACTTTCGAAACTATCGTAGTGCAAAGAGAACCCCCTGTCAAGGCCAGAAAAAATTCACTGCAGGGCTTTCTTAAAGTCGAAACGAAAAGCGCTTTTACCGCTGAGAGCGCAAA
>CAYFMI010000121.1:0-8865 GCA_964344175.1 uncultured Anaerolineales bacterium | reverse complement strand
TTTAATGGATATCAATTTTTCAGGTATGAATGGGATTGATGTGACGAAAGTTGTCAAGTCTCGTTATCCAGATGTGCCGGTAATTATCCTGACCGTGCAAGAAGATGAGCGCTACCAGGTGAGTGCATACGAAGCGGGGGCTGATGGATATGTGATCAAGCGCCATATGTATTCAGATCTGATTCCGTTAATTACTTCGTTCCTCAAAAACACTGTCGAATGAACCTTAGGAGTTGCACACCCCTGTTTTCGGAATATCATTCATCGAACTGCGTACGTCCTAAACCTATAATTTATGGCTGAACTTCAGACTCCAATTCTACTGATTGACGATAACCCCGGTGACCGCAGGCTGATTGAAATCATGCTGGCGGAAGCGAATGCTGGCGGCTATCAAATTGTGGCTTGTGAGCGGCTTGAAGATGGACTTCGTCAGTCAAAACAGAGAGAATTCGATTTGATCCTGTTGGATCTGACCTTGCCGGACAGCGAGGGGCTGAACACTTTTAATGCCGTCAATTCGGTGAGAGTTAATGTGCCAGTGATTGTATTGACCGGCGTGGATGATGATGTACTGGCTTTGCAGGCGTTAAAGCATGGCGCGCAAGATTATTTGGTAAAAGGTGAGTTTGACGCCAGTCTATTGCACCGTGCTATCCAATATGCCATTGAGCGAAATCGCCTGATTTTACAAAATGAAAATATCGCCAGCAAACTGCAACAAAGCGAAGCGCGCTTCCGGCGGATTTTTAGCGAGAATGCCGACGGGATTCTTATATTGGGGGAGGGTCAAAAAGTACTTTTTGCTAATCCAGCTGCTGAGAGAATTTTGGCCCGTAACGATGGCGATTTGTTGGGGCAGTCTTTGGATTTGCCGCTGGATTACGATCGAGTTCGCATGGCTGCCTGGAAACGAGACCATAATACGCCTGTTTTTGCCGAGATCCGCTGTGTGGAAATTCCCTGGTATGGGCAGAAAGCCAATCTGGCGACCTTGCGAGATGTTAGCGAGCGCGTCGCGACGGATGCCCAAATGCGCATGCAGGCCGCAGCCCTCGACGCTGTTGCAAACGCAATCCTGATCGTGGATGGCAATGGGGCAATCATCTGGGCAAACCCGGCCTTTACTGATCTCACCGGGTATAGTATTGATGAAGTTGTTGGGCAAAACCCCCGTGTCTTGAAATCTGGGTATCACGACCGAGAATTCTACCAGCAACTTTGGGAGACTGTTCTGGCAGGGCGTGTCTGGTCAGGCGAATTGGTCAATAAGCGCAAGGATGGCTCCTTCTATCACGAAGAAATGACCATTACGCCAATCACAAACGAAAGCGGAGAGATCGCGCACTTTGTGGCGATTAAACAAGATGTCACGGCCCGCAAACAATCCGAGATAACCTTGCAGCGTCGTCTGGATGAGCTAGTGGTACTCAATGCAGTGGCGTTGGCCGGTGTTGAGGAGACCGATGAGGACCGCCTCATCGAACGGGCCACAGCTATCGTTGGAGATATGTTCTATACTGACCATTTTGGCGTTATCCTACTTGCCGATGATCGCGAGCGCCTGATGGTACACTCTTCTTATCGCGGTTTGCCAGATGGGCTAGAAATTACCCTTCAAACGATTCGTGAAGGTGTTGTTGGCTCAGTTATTTCAGAAGGTCGCCCCCGACGTATTTCAGACGTTCGCCAAATTCCAGAATACATGCATTCAACGCCGGGGATACGCTCCGAATTGTGTGTTCCTTTGCAGGCCTATGGGCGTACGATCGGTGTGCTAAATGCCGAAAGCGCCGAGTTAGATTTCTTTACCGAAGCCGATGAGCGGTTGATGATTACATTGGCAGGCCAATTGGCGACTGCCATTGAGCAAATTCGCAATCATCAGGCCGAGCGTGAACAGCGCCTGCGCGCCGAAGCGCTAAGCGATAGCGCTCTTGCCCTGACCAGTAGTTTGGCGCTAGATCAGGTGTTAGATCAGATCCTTGACAATATTGCCAGGGTGATTCCATACGAAGCCGCCAGCCTGATGCTTAACGAAAACGGTCATTCAAGAGTGATCCGTCAACGCGGTTTCACTCAGAAGGGCGATGCAGACATTGTGGAAGGACTGACCTTCCCTTTGGCGGAAGACCAGAAATTTTTAAGAATGATGGAAACCGGCGAGCCATTTGTCATTCCAGACGTTCAACAGAGCCAATATTGGAAACCAATGGAACATGTTGAATGGATTCGCTCATACCTGGGGGTGCCGATTCGTAAGGACGAGACAGTGTTTGGTTTTTTAAATCTTGATCATAGCCTGCCTAATTTTTTCACCGCTGCCCATGCGGGTGCATTGCAGTCCATGGCGCAGCAGTTGGCTATTGCACTGGATAACGCTCGTTTGTATTCCGAAACTGAGCAAAGGGCTGCTGAATTGTCACGCTTATATAATGCTTCTGGCTCCTTATTATCGGCCACAACGACCAATCTAGACGCCCTGAGTGACATAATTGTCAAAATGGTGCGCTCGGAATTTGGAAAATCGAATTGTAGTTTGTTTTTAATTGTTCCAGGCACGAACGATCTGGAACGTATTGCAGCAACTGGCGAATATGCGGACAAAGTAGTGCGTGGACAAACATTAACGTTGGATGGCGAGGGTTTGGTGCCATTGGCGCTGCGTCAGCGAAATATTGTCAATATCCCCGATGTTTCCCGACAACCTGCCTATGTTCCCAATTGGAGCGAGGCTCGCTCCGAAATGGCTGTCCCGCTCATTGTGGGCGATAAAGTCGTTGGAGCCATTGACGTCCAAAGTGCTGAATTGAGTGCATTTAGCCTGGATGATGAGCGTATTATCTCCGTGTTCGCCGAGCGGGCAGCGCTGACCATTGAAACCACGCGCCTCTATCAACGCCAGCAGCGTCAACTTGCTTTTCTCGAAGCCTTGCATCAAATTGACTTGACGATTACCGGTAGTATGGATCGCTCGGTTACTTTACGGGTGATCCTTGGGTACGTGCAATCGCAACTCGATGTGGATGCGGTAAATGTTCTCATGCTCAATCCACACACCGCCCGTCTGGAATGCACGGCAAGCACAGGGTTTCGTTCTTCCGATATTCAACTGGCGACCTTATATCTGGGTGATGGTCTGGGCGGAAAGGTGGCCCAGAGTGGCAAAGTTTATTTTGCAACATGTCTGGATAAAGATAATTGCCCAGATTGTGTGCGATATGAAATTTTCGAGGATGAGGGATTCCGCCAATACTATGGCTTGCCATTAGTGGCCAAGGGAAAGACCATTGGCGTTATGGAATTGTATTATCGCCGCCTCATTGATCTTCACCCAGAATGGGAGAGCTTCGCCGATACCCTGGCTACGCAAGTTGCCATTGCAATTGAAAACGCCACCTTGTTCGAAAGTTTAGAACACTCTAATTTAGAACTTTCTTTGGCCTATGACACCACGCTGGAAGGATGGGCCAAAGCCCTCGAAATGCGCGATCAGGAAACCGAAGGCCATTCACGCCGTGTAACCGAACTCAGTATCAGGCTGGCGAAAGCGATGGGCATACACGGGCACGATCTAGTTCATCTACGCCGAGGCGCTATCCTCCATGATATTGGCAAGATGGGTGTCCCCGACAATATCCTGCAAAAGAAAGGTCCGCTCACAGATGATGAATGGGCCATCATGCGCCAGCATCCAAAACTGGCTTACGAGTGGTTGCGACCCATCAAATACTTACAGCCGGCGCTCGAAATTCCTTTGTGTCACCACGAAAAATGGGACGGTAGCGGTTACCCCGATGGGTTGAAAGGGGAACAAATTCCGATCTCGGCACGCATCTTCGCCATTGTCGATGTGTGGGATGCCTTGTGTTCTAATCGTCCTTATCGAGATGCCTGGCCGGCGGATAAAATCATCGCCTATATCCAGGGTGAAGTGGGTAAACACTTCGATCCGCAAGTGGTAGAGACGTTTATTAGCTTGATTTCAGAAAGCGAATATTGAACAAGTAGCTCTGGATTGGCCTGGGAAAAGTGAACATGGATGAGTTAGCGGAATATCTTTTAGCAAACCGTGGAAGACCTAAGGAGCATAATACAATGGATAAATTGATTTCGGTACGACCCGTTGAAATTTTACTTGTTGAAGATAACCCTGGGGATGTGCGTCTCACGAGCGAAGCCTTGAAAGAGGGGAAGGTGCGCAATCGCCTATACGTAGCTCAAGATGGCGTTGACGCGTTGGCATTTTTACGCCGCGAAGGTGAATACGCCGATGCCGTCCGCCCAGATCTGATTCTTTTGGATTTGAATATGCCGCGCATGGACGGCCGCGAGGTGCTGGCTCAAATCAAAGATGATGAAGAGTTGAAGCGGATCCCTGTTGTCATCCTGACGACCTCGAAGGCCGAGGAGGATGTAATGCGCTCCTACAATTTGCACGCCAATTGCTATATCACCAAGCCGGTCGACCTGGATCAATTTCTCGATGTGGTCAAAGCCATTGAAGGATTTTGGATGACAATCGTGAAACTGCCGCCGCCCAATAGAAAGCATTAGCGAAAGGTGCAATGCACTTGTTTACACACTTTTGAGACTACTCGCAATAGGCCAAGTGCGTTGCGCCTAAGGCATTATCCAGTCATTCCCAATACCATCGGACTGAAGTAGGGGATCAACCAGAGGAGCCAGACGATAACGCTGAATTTATGGAAGTTGAGGATGGCGTTTTCGTTCTTGTTGATCAATACAATCGTGGCCCAAACTGCATGAATGAGCATAAGTACAATGGCAATCAGGCCGGTAACCCCATGAAGGTCAAAGACCAACCCTCCCGCCAGCTCCAGCATCATGCCGGTGCCCCAGGTGTCGCAGATCAACCCCAAGTAAAAAAAGATCAGATGCCAGATTTTGAGGCGACCAGCAATGCGTTCGCTCCAAACACCAATTGAATAGAATATTAGCGCTGCGGTAATCACCATTAGGGGGATGTTGGATGGTGCATTCATGAATCTCTCCTGAAATGATGTGATAAGCCCAAACGGATGGACACAGCATAGAACGCCGCGCCCATCCGTTTGGGAGTCTTTATCGGTGATGTTGATCCATTGCCAATATTGCAGTACGGCTGGTTTTCGTGGTGCTTAACTACGTAATTCAGACCCGATAATATAGTTCTCCAGCCCCTTGATGGTACTCTCGCGGTCGGCCAAGAGAATATCGACCACATCGCGCATTGAAATCATGCCCACCATGGCATCATCCTCGACGACGGGCAAGTGACGGATGTGATATTGGTTCATCAATTGCATGCAATCTTCAATGGATGTTTTTGGCGTGACGATCATGATTTTCTCGGTCATCACATCTTGCGCAGGGGTTGCGCTGGCCGAAAGCCCCCGTAACTCAACTTTTCGGGCGTAGTCACGCTCGGTAAAGATGCCAATAATTTTATCGCTCTTGGTTACCATCACCGCGCTGATATTTGCGTCGGCCATAATTTCCAGGGCTTGCAGTACGCTATCTGTGTTTTCTACCGAGTAGTTCGAACTGCCGCTTTTGGTGTCCAGTAAGTCTTTTGCAATAGCCATATGTTTGCCTCCTAAAGGGTTTGTGTTTAGTGTGATACTTCTCAGGTTGAGTATAGCAAAAAAAACATGCCCCGGATGATTACGAAATGCAGTAAATTTGCGGAGAAATAGAACATTCGCCCGCATTTGTTTGCCCCCGTTTAGTTAGTCACCTGCGGTAATACGCCCTCCGCCAGTTCTGCCAGCCCGTCAAGGTCGTCCAGGTTAAGCCATTGCAGCATCACGCGCTGTAAACCGGCCTCGGCCAACTCTCCAAGTTGTGCTGCGATCTCATCCGCCGTGCCGACCATCAGGCCGCGTTCATGCAACTCTTTGGGGGAGAGTTTTCCTTTGGTGCGGGCTTTGACCTTTTTCTTGACCTGAGTTGCATCTACCCCAAATTCACAACCGGTCATCATCGAACGGCGCACTTCCGCCGGTTGGCGGCCTGCCGAGATGAGCATTTTGTCCAGCTGAGCATTGAGCGCTTTAAACTGCGCTGCGGGCAGATAAATCGAATTCCACTCGCTGGCAAAACGCGCTACCAATGGGAGGGTATATTTTGGGCCATTGCCGCCGATCAGTATAGGCGGCCCGCCGGGGCGCTGCGGGCGCGGCAGCAAGACAGCTTCTTGAACGTGGTAATACTCTCCGTCGAAATCAGAGGGGGTATCACTCTTTAACATGCGGGTGATGATCTCAAGCCCCTCTTCAAAGCGCGCAAAACGCGGCCTAATATCGAGTAAGTCCCAGCCATAGTTGGTGTGTTCTCGCTCTTGCCAGCCTGCCCCCAGGCCCAGAATCAACCGCCCCTCAGAAAGATCATCCACCGCCGCGGCCATGCGTGCTGTCATTGTCGGGTCGCGGAACGAGAGCGGGGTCACCATTGGGCCAAATTCGATCCGCCGCGTGTGGCCGGCCAGCCAGGTCAGCGAGGTCCACAATTCAAGCGATTCCTTATCCGGCGGGCTGGCATTGGTGTAATGGTCTGAGCGGTACAACCCGGCGAACCCGAGATCTTCCACGGCCTGCGCCAGTCGCTGCCAACGCGGCCAGGTTAACCCGTTTTGTCCTTCGATCATGATAGCAACTTCCATCTCTGTCATCCTTTCGTAGCGTTTTATGCCCATTATATCGGATTGTATTTTGGGAACGCTTAAAACTCCATGATAGAATCAACGCATGAATTACGCTACCCTCATTACTCCCAATGATCTCCACGACCATCTTGATGACCCGGATTGGGTGATTGTGGATTGCCGCTTTTGGTTGGAGGATACCGAAAAGGGACGCCGTGATTATGGCGCGGCGCACATCCCTGGCGCGGTCTATGCCCACATGGATGAAGACCTATCTGGCCCGGTGCTGCCCGGCGAAACCGGACGGCATCCGCTTCCCGATGTGGATGTGTTTTCCCGTAAGCTTGGCGACTGGGGAGTTGGCCCCGGCGTGCAGGTGGCGGTCTACGACGACCGGGGCGGTGGCATGGCGGCGCGCCTGTGGTGGCTGCTGCAATGGCTGGGGCATGAAGCCGCAGCCGTGCTGGATGGCGGTTACCCGCGCTGGCAGCGCGAGGATTTGCCCGTGAGTGCCGAGACCCCCACCCATGCAGCGCGCACCTTCGAGCCGCGCCTGCACCCAGAACTGCTTGTCACCGCCGAAGATATTCTCACCGAGTTTGGCGATCCGGCTTATCGACTGGTGGATTCCCGCGCTCCCGAACGCTATCGCGGCGAAGAAGAACCCATCGATCCGGTTGCCGGGCATATCCCCGGCGCATTGTCGCGCCCCTTCGCCGAAAATTTGGATCCGCAGGATAACTTCCGCCCCAAAACGATCTTGCGGGGGTATTTCCGGGAATTGCTGGGCGAAACCCCCGCAGCGCGCACAACTTTTTACTGCGGATCCGGCGTCACCGCCGCACACAATGTGCTGGCTATGGCCTATGCCGGTTTAGGGATGCCGCGCTTATACGCCGGTTCCTGGAGTCACTGGATCACCGATTACGAGCGCCCGGTGACAAAGTTCTGAAATTTTCACAAACTGCCAGTGTTGTCTGATATGTGTCTGGGCACAATATGAAACTCAATATCTCATTAGCTCAATTAGCCTTTGAATTCGGCGATATTGAAAGCAATATTGCCCGCGCCGCCGCACAGATTGCCGAAGCCGCCGGGCGCGGCTCAGACTTGGTGCTGTTGCCAGAGTTGTGGGCTAGCGGGTATGATCTGCCCAACTGGGCGCGTTATGCCACGCCGTTGGATGAGGGTGTCTTCGCCCGACTGAGTACATTGGCGCGGCAGCATTCCATCGCCATCGGCGGGTCTTTGCTGGAGGCCGATCAGGGCCGGGCCTACAATACCCTGGCCCTCATTGGGTCGGATGGCGCATTGTGGGGCAGTTACCGGAAAATTCATCTTTTTCGTCTGCTGGAAGAGGAGAAATACCTCGCAGCCGGTGACCACCTGGGGCTGGTAGAGGCTCCCTGGGGGCCGACCGGATTAGGCATTTGTTATGATCTGCGTTTTCCAGAGATGTTTCGGCCCTATGCGGTGCGGGGCGCGAAATTGGTGCTGGTGGTGGCCGAGTGGCCGGTTACCCGCATTGCCCATTGGCGGGCATTGCTCAAGGGACGCGCCATCGAGAATCAGATCTTTGTCGCTGCGGTTAATAAAGTGGGCGAGAGTCAGGGTGTGCGCCTGGGTGGGGGCAGCATGATTGTGGATCCCTGGGGCGAGGTTTGCGTGGAGGGGGATGATCGTGAAGGCCTGTTGACAGCCGAGATTGACTTACGCCAGGCCGATAAAGCCCGCCGGTTTATCCCGGTGTTCAAGGACCGCCGGGAAGATATTTATCGGGGGGTTGAATAGCTGCTCCACATTGTTGAATTTGAGTTGGATTTTCCCGGTGCAACGCACTTGTACACGGTCTTGCGTGGTTATTAAATACATTGCACCTTGAAATTGGAAGGGGAGGGCATGAAAGCAATGATCGAAATTGATGGCTCTTAAGCGCTACCTGCCCTTTGGCGGGGCGCGGCTCGGTCCGGGCGTTACAGAATCTGTGGGCGTATAGCGCTGGGGTGAGTAGAGCAAGGCGAAGTTCAGTCAACCAGAATCAAAAAGCCCTTCAAGTTAGAAGGGCTTTCTGCGCACCCGGAGGGACTCGAACCCCCAACCTGCTGATTCGAAGTTTCAACTAATTAGGAGTTACGCACTTGCGCAGGGGAAGCCCGAAAATAGGGGTGTGTGGGGCGCTTCGCGCCCCACACACCCCTATTTTCGGAATATCTTTCATC
>CAYFMI010000120.1:0-8974 GCA_964344175.1 uncultured Anaerolineales bacterium | reverse complement strand
TTGAGATTCATAGGTCTTCTTTCTCCTTACCATTTGATCGAATAAAATAGTTTAATTAGAATACTGCCTATCTGCACAATTTCCCAGGCACCACCTCCTTTCGGGTCATGTTATTTCGTAGATGGGTCCGATTTTTGGCATAACGCAATTGTTAACGCTTGAACAACGGCTCCCATACTAGTTGACCGGCGCCCAAGGGTAGCTGCTGTGATGCGTAAATTTTGCATCGCGGCTTGCAAGCTGCGATCCCTCGCCGACCGCCGAATAGGCTCCAAGAACAAATCGCCCATACGGGCTACGCCGCCGCCAATGACAATCATGCCAGGATTGACAATGTTGATTAAGTTGGCAATGGCAATACCAAGATATTCACCCGCCTCGGCAATGATTTCCTGAGCCACCAAATCACCCATTTGTGCTGCAGAAGCTACATTCACCGCCGTTAGCTGATCAATAGGGTTTATTAACGATAGTTGAGTTCGTCGACTTCCATTCTGTGTTGCATGCTTGGCGCGTTCGGCAATCGCGCGACCACCCGCCACGGCTTCTAAGCAGCCGCAATTTCCACAGGTACATTTTGGCCCTTGATCTTGAATGGTAATATGGCCGATCTCCCCGGCGCTTCCGGTTGCCCCCCGATAAATTTCGCCATCGATCAACAGACCGGCTCCAACGCCGTAGCCCACCTTGATATATAGCAAATGCCGCTCACCACGCCCGGCTCCATAGGCCCATTCACCCAGCACCCCTAATTCGGCATCATTGTTCAGGGTAACCGGGCATTTCCATAGCGCGGCAAGATGATCGCGAATGGGGAAATGATCCCAGCCTGGCATAATCGGTGGGGCGATGACTGCACCGGCATCTTCTACGACTGGCCCAGGCACACCAACCCCAATGGCGCTAATATCATCAAGGGCAAGCCCGGTTTTCGCTAATAGTTTGTGGAGCAGCTCATCGGCTTCGGCCAAACAGGTTTCCGGCCCGCGCCGGACATCAAATGGAATTTCGATTTCCTGAAGCACTTGAGCCGCCAGATCAGTCAGAAGCAGGCCCAAATGGGTCGCGCCAACATCCACACCCACCACATAGCCCCCTTGCGGATTGATTCCTAACAGCTTTGGCCGCCGCCCTCCAGTTACCGGCCCATCTGTGGTTTCGCGCACCAGCGCGTCTTCTAGCAAATTGTTGACAATTGAAGTGATCGCGGCGCGGCTCAAACCCAACTGACGCGCCAAGTCGGCTCGTGAAATTCCCTCTGGCGTAAAACGGATCAGGTTAAGAACAACGTGTCTGTTCGACGTCTTAACCTTCAGGTCGGGCACCAACCCATTTATAGACAACAATACAGCACTCCGATCCCCAATTCTCACGAAAAAACACCGGTTCGCAACCCGGCAAATCTTTAATCTCTAATGTAAGGCTTACTTTTGAAACATGTACAGTATAGACAACCGCTATCAATTTGTCAAGTAATTTAACTGCTAAAGAGAATTTTGTTCATTAAGTTAATTTTCTCGCGCCGTGCAGCCTTATTTGTCCCAATAAGGTTGATAAAAGCAGCTCCTGAGATTATCATTCAAGCAGCCTTCAACAACAGGAGAATGCATCGTGTCTTCAGAATTGGGCGGCGTATACGCCGCAGCTCTCACCCCTCTATCTTCCGATTATACGGCAGACCTGGAAGCAATTCCAAAATTGATGGCCTTCTACGCCGAAAGAGGCTGTCACGGCGCCCTTTTATTGGGGACGACCGGAGAAGGGCCTTCATTTTCGCCCAAAGAGCGGCTTGCCATTTTCAAGACGGGATTAGCCGTTCGAGAAAAACACCCCGACTTTCGCCTCTTCGCTGGCACAGGCACGCCCAGCATGGATGAGACCGCCTCGATCACGCGGGGAGTTTTCGATTTAGGCTACAACGGCGTCGTGGTACTACCGCCTTACTATTTCCGCGACGCCAGCGAAGAGGGTTTATTCAACTGGTTTAGCTGGGTGATCCAAAAAGCTGTTCCTGCAGATGGGGCTTTTCTCGGCTATCATTTCCCCGGCGCATCGGGCGTTCCCCTGACGCTCGATTTACTCTCCCGCCTGAAAGACGCTTTTCCGCGCCAATTTGTTGGAATCAAGGATTCATCCGGAGATCCGCAGCATGCTGTGCAATTAGGTCAACGCTTCGGGAACGCGCTGACCGTACTCACCGGAAACGATAGTCTTTTCAGCCTGGCGCTGGAAAACCAGGCCTCCGGCTGCATCACGGCAATGGCAAACTTGTGCTCTCCTGGTTTGCGCACCCTTTGGGATGCCTACCAACGCGGCGAGAAGTCTCTTCAACTCCAGAGACAACTCGACGCCCGCCGTACCGTCCTGGCAAAATTTCAACCCTACGCGCCAACCCTCAAGGCAATGATCGCGCAACTACACGGCTTCCCCCACTGGCCGGTGCGACCGCCGCTGATGCCCCTATCCCCACAACGCGCCCACGAGGCCCTCACCGCTTTTGCAGCAACCGGATACCACGCATGAAAACCCATCTCCCCCATGTCAATTGGCGCTTGATAAAAACCGCTCCCGCACCCGGCGCGTGGAATATGGCCGTAGACGAGGCCATTCTCGAAGCGGTCGGCGACGGGAAAGCGTTGCCGACATTGCGGCTTTATGCCTGGGATCCACCTTGCCTTTCTCTTGGCTATGCGCAGACTTTCTCGGACGTGGACATGCTGCGCGTAAAAAAACGCGGCTGGGACGTTGTCCGGCGGATCACCGGCGGACGCGCCATTTTGCACACCGATGAGCTAACCTATTCGGTCATTGGCCCACACAACGAAGCGCGCCTGGCCGGGAGTGTAGTTGAAAGCTATCAGCGTTTATCACTGGCCCTACTCAAGGGGCTGCAATTGCTCAAACTTCCCGCCCAGGCATTGCCCAAAGATCAACCGGAAGCCCTTTCACCAAAATCCGATGATGCCATTTGCTTTGAAGTACCATCTCACTATGAGATCACCATCGCAGGGAAAAAACTCGTCGGCAGCGCGCAGGCCCGCAAGAAAGCGGGAGTCTTGCAACACGGCACGCTGCCATTGGGTGGTGACTTAACCCGCATCACGCAGGCTCTGGTCTTCGAAAGCGAGACCAGCCGCCTACGGGCAGCCGAACGCCTCTTGCAACGCGCCACCACTACCGAGATGGCGTTGCAACACCTGGTCACCTGGGATATGGCCGCAGACGCATTCGTCGAGGCCTTTTCCAGCACATTAAACATCACCTTCTCTTCTGCCGGTCTCACCCCTCCCGAACGGAGCCGCGCCGATGAGTTGGTAAAAGAAAAATACGCTCATCCATCCTGGATTGAGCGTATTTGATGCAGGGCTTTCTTAAAGTCGAAACGAAAAGCGCTTTTACCGCTGAGAGCGCAAAGAACGCAGAGAAAAATTTAAAAAACTCAGCGAACCCGGCGTTCTCTGCGGTAAATTTCTGGTATAGCACAAATTTAAGAAAGCCGTGGTATTTGATGACGAGGGCCTTGTCTTTATTCTGTTACAAATATTACATCTTGGTAGCCCAGGGTTTGTAAAAAGCGCAAAAGATAAGCTTCGGCGTTGATGCGCGCCAGGTCAAGAATGCCGTCTTCCAGGGCGGCGTTTTCGATCTCATCTTCGGCGATTTGCCGGGCAGCCGTTTCCAGGTGAATATCACCCTTCGTAAAAAGCCCTGTATCGCGGTCATAAACATAGGATTTATCGTTATCTAGTGTGGCAATGAAAATCTCGGTTTCGGGTAGACGCACATAAAGTATGCCGCCATCCAGCCACAGGTCGTCCTCGCCGATCTCATCCAAATCGATACCGGCGATCACCACACCATGCGCCACGAAAATTAATTGATCGCCAAAGAGAAACTCCAGGCTTCCCTGTCCACGGTCGGCAGTGACAACTTTCTCAACCGTGTACTGGATAGTCTCCAAACGGGCGATGGTGCGCACGCTATGAATTATCGTCACTGGATCGGGGATCACCGTCGGGGTCGGATTCAAAAATTGATTGACCTGTGTAGCCAGCCCCCCGGTGAGGTCGTTGACCGGACGCAAGGCGTCTTCAGTGGTGTTTTGCACTGTGCCAGTCAAATCGCGCACCGCGCCAACCACCGCATAACCCGCCCACCCTACAATCAGCAGAATGCCGATTACGAAAATCCAACCTCTTGTTTCTTTCATGGTTTTCATTATACTATGAGTATGCCATTCAAGAGGAAAACTGTTAGCGGTGACGCACTTGCACACCCCTAATTTCGGATAATCCGTCATCGAACTGCATAGTACAGCGTAAACAAAGTAATGCGAGAAAGATCACCGCCCCTTCACTTCGACAAGCTCAGTACAGGCGACTACGGAGCAGAAGCATCCTGAGCGGAACTTTGTGAAGTCGAAGGACGCTTCTGCTCCTCCGCTCAGTGAGCTATATATACACTAATTTAGTTTACGTTGTAATAGCCCCACCTTTAAAAACTCTTTAGAAACCACCCTGGCAACACCCCACACATCGGGAGGCTAGGCTGTATCTCCCCATCGCAAGCGCGCAACTCCTAATTTCTGGTATAGCTGTTGTCAAGATAAAGGAAGGTATTTCAATGGCAAATAATATTGAGTTTTTCCGTGATATGTATGAACGCGCGCCGGTAGGTTATTTTTCGGTCGGAGCGGACGGAAAGGTTATTGAGTGCAATGGGCATTCCGCAGCCATGCTGGGATATTCACGTGACGAGCTAATTGGCCGCCCTGTGTTTAGCCTGTATACAGATACTGAAGATGGGAAAGAAAAAGCATATCAGGTATTCTCGCAATTCAAAAATGGACGGCCAATAACCGGCGAAATACTAAGTATGCGCAACAAGCGGGGCGACATCGTTTGGATAAACCTGTCTGTAAATGCGCTCCGCGACTCACAAGGCCAAATTGTACAAAGTCGCTCGATCGCCGTAGACATTACCGAACGCATCTGCCTCGAGGAAGAGCTGAGACAAGAACACGAGTTTTCTGAAAGCATCATCGAGACAGCTCAGGCCATCATCGTAGTCTTGGATACCGAGGGGCGCATTGTGCGTTATAACCCCTATATGGAAAGCATCTCTGGCTATTGCCTGGAGGAGGTCGCCGGACAAGATTGGTTCGCGACCTTCTTGCCCGGAGATGACCACGACACGATACGCGCCCTATTTAAGCAAGCTATTGGTGAAATTCGGACACAGGGTAATGTCAACCCGATCATTGCCAAGAATGGGCAAGAGCACATCATTGAGTGGTACGACAAAACCCTAAAAGATCAAGACGGGCATGTTGTTGGTTTAGTGGCAGTTGGGCACGATATTACCGACAAAAAGAAATTGGAGGCTGAATTAAGCGCCCATCGCGAACACCTGGAAGAGTTAGTCGCCGAGCGCACCTCCAGTTTGCAAATTCTCGTCAATGCGATGGCCGGTCGTGAGGTTCGCATGGCCGGATTAAAGAAGGTGATCCAACAATTGCGCACTCAGATCCAAGCAGCAGGCATGCAGCCTGTGGCAAATGATCCCTTGCTCGAAAATGGGCCAAACTAACCGAGTCTATAGGCGCTGCTGCTGAATTCGATGTCCCTAGGTGTTCTTACGCTTCACTTGCACATCCCCGGTTGCTCTTCGCTAAAAGAGAAACGCAGCCGCCTCAAACCCCTGCTCTCCCGCCTGGGGCGCGAGTTCAATATCTCTGTTGCCGAAATGGATCATCAAGATGTCTGGCAAAGCGCCACAATTGCTTGCGCCCTGGTGAGCAGCCAAGCCGCCCACACCCAGCGTGCCTTACAAGCCATTCCTCCCTGGATTGAGCGCTTCTGGCCCGATGTCACCATCATGGACGAACACATCGAGATCGTATAAAATTCTATCCTGATAATTAGGACTCCCAATTCAACGATAGGAGTTACGCACTTACAGCAGTGAAAATCCGCTAGATTTTCGGCAAACTGCGTAAGACCTAAGGTAGATATTATGCGATCTGTCGTTCGTTCGAAAATCCAAAAAGCAACCGTCACCCAGGCCGAACTGCATTATGTTGGCAGTATCACCATTGATCGGGATCTGATCGAGAAGGTCGGCCTTTGGGAAGGTGAGAAAGTACTCATCGTCAGCGTTACATCGGGGGCGCGGCTAGAGACCTATGTCATTGCTGGCGCACCCGGGTCTGGTATGATTAGCATGAACGGCGCGGCAGCGCACTTGATCAAAAAGGGGGAAGAAATCATCATCATGGGGTTTGAGCTGACCGACCATCCCATCGAGACGAAGAATATCATCGTTGATAAAAACAATCATTTCATCAGGTATTTATAACCCCAGTTGTCCGCTTACTGGGCAGCCCCCGCTTCGTGCACAATCTATTTTCTGAGTTGTTTTGTCCGAATTGATTATTGACTTCATTTGGCTAATTTGCTATGCTAGCAATTAGCATGTCCGCAGTTGGCTGCAAACTCGCCCAACAAGGGACTTCCCCTACCATTGGCGCGCACCACTTACCGAAAATCAGGCTTATTCTCTGGAGGAACAGCTATGATCGAACCCGTAATTGATGTTTCCACCTGGCAACGCGATATCGATGCCAGTAAAATGCTCGGCGCTGGCGCGCTTGCCATGTATATAAAAGCCGGCGGCACCGATAAAAACACCGGCGTCAGTTATACCGATTGGCGCTTTCGTGAGAACGCAGAGAAATTTAGTAAGCGCATCCCTTGCGGTTACTATTATTTCTTCTACCCCCACTTTGATGGCGCGAAACAAGCCCGTTATTTCTGCAATTTGCTGAAATCGGTCAAGTGGAATCTGCCCCCGGCTGTAGATGTTGAACACAATCCTCGCAATGTTGGTCAGGCACGCTTCCAGACTGAGTTGAAGGAATTTCTGGATGTTATGGAAGCCGAATTGGGCATCAAGGGCGTCATTTACACCCGGGCGACATTCTGGAACCCCAATGTGGGCAACCCCACCTGGGCAGCCGATTACAAACTTTGGTTAGCAATTTACAGCACTTCACTACAACACCCCTGGAGCAACAATCCTAATAGCAATTTTCGCCCGCGCCCCTGGAACGATTGGTGGATGTGGCAATACAGCGCCGACAAGAACGGCCGCGGCGCAGAATTTGGCGTGGCTACATCGGGGATTGACATCAACCGCATCAACATGAGCAAAGAAGAATTCTACGCCTTTGCTAAATGGGAAACCGACGATCTCGGCGATGACGCTGATGACCATGATCTCCCTGCGCCGCCCGAAGAGACTCCCCCAAAGCCGCCGCCAGCGGTTGTGCAACCGGCCTCCCCGCGCAAAGGCTATTTGCGATCCGGGTACACCGCCCTGCGCATTCGCTCACGCCCCACAACCCATGCCGACAATGTCGTGGGGGCCATCCGCCGCGGCTACACCTTCCGGGTGTATCGCGAGTTTCAATTAGGCGATGATTTGTGGTGGCTGCTCGAACTCCCCGATGGCACGGCGGGCTGGGGCGCTCGCCGCTTCCGAGGGACAACCTATTTGGAATATGCAGACTAACCCCCAAAAAAAGATGGCCGTTTGAAAGCGGCCATCTTTTTTTGGGGGACAATCAAGAAATCGACTCTACTGCAAGTGGAGCACCACCCGCCCCTCGCGCCACAGCTCTTCTATAGCGTAATAAGCGCGCCGATCGGGGGAGAAAAGGTGCAAGATCACATCACCATAGTCGGCTAAAATCCAGCCGCCATGCGACGACCCCTCCAGGCGCGGACGAATACTGTACTTCTCCTTGACTGCTGATACCGCGGTCTGAGCCAGCGCGTCGATCATGCGCGGGCTGGTCCCTGAACAAACGATAAAATAATCGGCCAAAAGAGAAACTTCGTTAATTTCCATGATGATGATGTCTTCCCCCTTCTTTTCCTCCAGTGCATCAACAATGGTATGAGCTAATTCTAAAGTATCCAACTTCACCTCGTTCGTTGTGATTTATGATTAGGGTTGCGCGACCGTGGTGCAAAAAAGCACCCACACGCAGCTTCCTACGGAGATATAAATGAACGCCTACCCTTCGAAAGGGGCGGAGAACAGGCGGGTATACACCGCGCCATCCAATTGCAGATCGCTGCGATAGAGATGCACATCGGTAAGGCGCGCCACACCCAAAAAGCCAATCTTTGCATTGCTCAACACCTTCCCTATGGCACGCACATCGCCGGGGGTTGCGTTACGCGAGACCCGCCCTAGCGTAATATGTGGCGAAAAAGGGCGTTGGTCGCGGGCGTATCCCAGCCGAGCAACTTGTTTATCGATGCCGCGCTGAAGCGATTCTAACTCTGGCGGGGCCTCGATTCCCACCCAGATGACACGCGGCTGTCGCGGCTTTGGGAAAGCCCCCACACCCCCCAGACTGATCACCATCGCCTCACGATCCACCGCCTCACCGCGTAGAATATCCCTCAACACATCCAGGTTATTCAGCGAGACATCGCCCAAGAATTTTAGCGTCAGGTGCATATTGCCCGCAGCGACCCAACGCACCGGCACATTTCCCATTTGCGCATGCAATTCGTCAGAAACTTGTGCTAGCCGCTCTTGTAAATCCGGGGGTAAATCGACGGCAATAAAAGCCCGAACAACAGACATTATTCTCTTTCGCTTTCTTGAATAACCTTTGCAACGGTCGCACTCAACTGCTGATAGGTAACCGGCTTGGTTAAATAGGCCGCGGCCCCGGCCTGTAACCCTGCCTGAATATCGGATGGTAAACTCTTCGCCGAAACAATGATTACAGGGATCGATGCTAACTCTGCATCGTTGCGAATCTGATGCAGCACTTCAAGTCCCGATAGATCTGGCATCATCATGTCAAGGACAACGCCATCTGGCTTTTCGGCGCGGATAAGCTCCAGGGCGTCACTGCCGCCATAAGATTTCAATACCGTAAAACCACTTAACC
>CAYFMI010000119.1:0-8984 GCA_964344175.1 uncultured Anaerolineales bacterium | reverse complement strand
CCAGGATCGGACTTCCACCGACTAGCAGACGATAGCTTTCAGGACACACCATGCTTGGTTGGGCGGCTGCTTCAAATCAGCCAACAAACGATTCAATGATCTCTGATAAAAGTCAAACTCTTTCCATTTCCTGAAGTCACCAATATGGCGCGTCCGGCGAATATCAGAAGCCCAAGCTTCACTTGTATCCAAAATAGCATCATCAAGTTGAATGGGAAACAAAATGAGCTTGTGGCGTCTATTTTCTTCCTCAAAGGCTGTTTCTACTTCCTTTTCGACCCATGGACTCTTGATTGAATTCGCAGACAATATAAGCAATAATTTATCGTTAATTCGTATAGAGCGATCAATTGTGGGCCTAATTTTCTCTCCAATTTTCATATCTTCTGACGCAAACCAACAACGGACACCGCTATCTTGCAAATCAGTATGCAAGCGCCTAACAAATAACTCATCACTACTACTATAACTAATAAAACAAGAATAATATTGTATTGCGCCCTCTATTAGTGATTGAAAATACTCAACAAAATTATCAGGGATACCACACCCGCGAAGAAATTTTTTTGAAAGCACATCTCCTGAAAGAAATAAAGTATCAATTCCCAGAGAAGATGGCCCATTGTAGCGAATAGTATCTAAACCCTGAGCTGTTCTAAGATTGGCAGCCACAAATCGCGTTGCTTCCATTATAGAATCGGAAAATACTGCATTTAAAACTATCAATTCACTAAAAATTGTCCCGCTCAACCAAGCCTCTGAGAAATTAGTCTCTTTCAATGACACCATTCTAAATATTGCTTCTCGCAAATCTGCCCTTGTGAAATTTGTTCCGTCGAGATGCGCCATTGAGAAATCCGCTCCAAAGAGATAAGTATTACTAAAATCAACATTTGACAGATCAGTATATCGAAAGTCTACATATCGCAAATCCTCCCCAATGAATTTCGCGCCACTAAGATCCGGAGAAAGATCAAGATTATTTGGATCTCTCCATGAATTCCAAGCTTTAACGCCTTTTTTTAGTATTGCAACATGTTCATGAATTGCCATTGTATTTATTCTCCGTAAAAAAGCCGCCCAACGTGGGCATAACCAGCCGGGGCGAATATAACCCTAACGCGACTTTGCTCGTAACCAATCGTGATTTTTCGCGCCGCTTACCCACGGGGCAAAGCCCCGGTCTGTGTTTATGCTGGGTTGGGCTGCTGTATAAACTCATTCATTCTCCCAAATTTGCTCTCAAAAACTCCAACACATCAGTATCCATTTCTGATGTTATTGGACTATGACCTACAGATGGATACAAAACAAATGAAGCAGAACATCCAACTTCATCATATATATTTTGAGTCGCCGACATCAAGGATGCAGAAGAAGACCCAAATTGTGAAACAAAAGCATTATAGAGGGTTGAGCGATTTACACCAGCCCCTATATACCAAGGAAGAGCCCAGCCATTATCATCATTTTCACCCATGTATGCGTATATTGGGACATTTTTGAAAGCATCTAAGTTAAAAGGTTGTCCTACCAACGACTCGAAATCACTTACACCATAAGGATATGGGAGATATAAACCTTCCCATTGGGCAACTGGCACTATAGCCCAACCATGTCCACCAAAAGCAGCTGCCTGAACTCTCTCAGGTTGAAGAATAGTAAAGCGACTAACAAACATCGCACTGGCTGAATAACCTGACAGCATTATCTTTTCATCTGTGTCTATTCCTGATAATTTTAGACGCTCTCTTGCATCATCGACCATTGAAATGAGTTGCAAATCTTGGCGCGCTAAAGAAGGATATTGCGATTTTAGATAATCTTCTAATGTCCCCCTTCCCATATATTGGGAGGCTATCGTTCCATCTGTATCATCATCAGGACGGGGAAAAACAGGCACAATTAAAGGAACTCCAAGTTTGTCCGCCCAATCTCTACGCCAGTATATTGTATCTTCAGCTGATTTTTTATGTTCAGAGAAATCATTGCTTCGATAACCAGTATTATTTGGATAAACAAGGATGTGGTTATTTGTAACCAATGAAGGCACATACAAATAATAAGGCCAATGGAAGCCCTTTTCTGAATTTGCTTCGATTAACAATGGCCCTATCGGTTTCGGCGTTGGAGTTAAAGTTGAGGTGGGGCTGGGTGTTAGTGTAGGAACAAGTGTTGCCGTCGGCAAAGGTATAAATGTAGAAGTGGGTGTTCTACTCTCTGTTATTGTAAAAGTTTGCGAAGGAACACTCTCATCAACATCTATATGAACGCTAGATTTGCACGCCGATAGAGTAAATATGAAACAGAAAGAAATAAGATAAAAAATGTTAGTTTTCATATATCACCATATTCTCAAAGCAGCCCAACGTGGGCGTTAAGCGCTGGGGGACTTAGCTTATAACGCGGCTTCGGAAGACTCCAATCGTTGCCTGATTCCAATTTTTCGCCCCGCTTACCCCCAGTCGCTTGCACGCTGGGTTGGGCAGCCCTGCAAACCCATAACATTGAATTGCTTACGATTGTAGAACTACGGATAAGGTAGTAACTCTAACCCATCTACGAAACGGTAATCTTTTTGATTTTTCGTTGCTAATGGCTCACCCAAATTCATCGCTGTAGCAGCAATTATCGCATCGGCTATCAGTAGTCCATGACTCAGACGATATTGACGTAACAGATCAACTGCCGACTCCGAAATGCTATCGTTTATCCTTACAATTTCAAAACGTGTCAAAAAATGCTCTACTTTGCGAAGTTCCGTCTTATTCTCACATCCAACAATAAGCTCCATTTGAGTAACGGAGCTAACGGCCACAGACGAGTTTTCTTCGATGTTCTGAAGATATTCTGCTGCTTGTGCAATCCCGCGGGCAATATCGATAAGAATGTCTGTATCAACCAGCACCTTTCCACTCATGCACGATTAACCCATTCGGCTTGACGAGTGTTCCGAACCCATGCACTACTATCGCTCATATCTGTTCGATTTTTCCACATGCCAACAAATGATTCTTCCCCGATTTTTTTTCGACTAAGTTCTCTCTCGCGGCTGATCGGTTTATAGCGCGTTTGCAAAAAAGCGATGAAATCAATCACTTGCTGTTGAGCATCCTGGGGAAGAGCAGAAAAATCTCTCAATACTTTTTCTTCTGGCATGACCATAATGTGTATCCTGTACCAAATAATCAATCAACAAAACTTCATTTCAATTATACACGAATTGGGTTTGACTCTAGAGAATGCAAGCAACTTGATTTTTCGGCTGCCCAACGAGTAATTCAAGCGCCCGGCGGCGCTTGCCCCTGGCGCTACAACTACTATAACCTATTTTTGCAAAGAGCGAAATTGCGACCCGGCGTCTCAACCTTGAATATTCTTTGCTCGTAACCAATCGCCAAAAATCGCGCCGCTTACCCCCAGGCGTAGCCGGGTCGCTTGCAATTGGGGTTCGGCGGCATTTTTGCTATTCAGTCTGCCCTTCTTGCCACTCAGCATACGTTTTTTGACTTTCTTCTTCTTTCCACATTATTCTTCCATTAAGTTGCGCGCCGCCTACAATATTTGCAGCGGTACTCGTACTTGAAAATGGTACATTTTGAGTAAACATCCAATATCCGGAATCATCGCTATCAGACAATTTTCCATCTTTTAGCAACCGTTCCCGCATTTGGATATACGAATCAGATAATGTTTTTGTGTGGCGCTTTCTTGCCGTTGAGCCTTCAAATATCACAAATTCGCCACCGATTTCTTGAGCAATTGCTTCTGCGCCACTATACGTCATAATGAAAATTGGAGACTCCCTATGAAATTCAGTCGATTCGTCTTTCTGACCCAACGAGGGCAAAGATACTGCGAAGCTAAAACCCAATACTGGCAATAACATTAATACTTGCCCAAGAAAGTATTCCATGTCAGCTACATCAGGTTCAGGCAAACTTGTATTGTCTGGATTAGTATTATTTGCCAGCGTCACTCTTCCTGCTTGGGCCGCTATTTGAATAAGGCGGCTTTCAAGATAACGGGTATGAGCTTTTGTAAGATTCTCATCTTTGCTGGTTATAACAACCGTCCGACGCCAAAAATCCTTTTTCGAATCCCGATTATGGTTTGCTAACCGATCCCAAACATTGTCACTTTCCCCAATATAAACAATATCTTCTGACGGGTCTTTTGGATTTTCTCCCGCAAGGATATAAATTCCGCTACGCCTTATTTCTTCACGCGATGAAAGATCAGATAATTGAGACCGCGGAGCCACAGTGAATTTGCCTGTCCAATTCATAATTTCCGCTGTGAGAACACCGCTTGGAGTTCCATCTACCAAGAATAATCTAACTGTTCTTCCTTTGGTTGTCATTCTTCTACTACCCTCTATTTTCAAAAGACTTGCCGCCGAACGTGGGCTTCACCAGCCGGGCGGCGTGAACCCAAAACAATCTTTGCTCGTAACCAATCGCAATATTTCGCGTCGCTTACCTTCAGGCGAAGCCGAGTCCCTTGCAAGCAGGGTTGGGCCGCACCTAACAAGAAATTTAGCTACTTTTCGCTTGTTGTAGAGCAACTATCGCCCCTTGGATTTTATGAAAATCCAAGCATTGATATACTTGCAAGCGAGTTGGTAACTCGTCTGGCCTACATCTAAGAATTACCGGTACGATAGTTTTTTCTAGTACCCATGCAGCAGCCCACTCGCTTGTAACCCACTCACTGTTTAAACTATTTGGAGTTACAAGTATCCAAAATTGACGGCATGCTCTAATTGCTTCCTTTATCTCACTTTCCCAAATCTGTCCTGGCCCAATACTTTTCTCAGCTAAGAAGTAGGATATTCTCTCTTCATCAAGCCTTTGAGTTATCTCTAAGGCGGTTTCTCGATCAGCAACAGAGTAACTTAAGAATACGTCATATTGGATATCAAAAACTTTGTCAGGATCGTTAATATCTAGTGTCCTTTTGCTTGAGCCAATACTTGGCAATTCAGAAATTGCATCGTGAACAACATTATCTGGGCGGTCAGGGTAGGCAACACGTTTATTTATTGCATCTGCTATTTGTTCAATAGTTTGAGGAATATCTGCCAAGTTTGTAGAATAACCAACAACTCGATACTGAGCAATATCAAATGGTAGTTCTCGCGCCTTCGATATATCAGCAATGTGAATCGTTCCGCTTGTTTTAAAAGCATGGCGAATTCCCAAATCGTATCCGACATTAAAATTAATATGTGTAAGGTCTGCAATTACAATATCAGCATGAATTAGTTCATCTACGATATCATGCACAATATTTCCGGGTTTAGAAAAAAGGTCGGCGCGTTTAGCAATAAAACCTGCTTTAGTAGCTGCAGGAACTATTATTGATTGATAAACACCCATCGAGTGCCTTCGAACTTCTTCATCTCCACCACCAAACGCCATAATTGCAAAGCATGTCGGATAGGCTCTATCATTAAGATTTTTGTTCACTACGAATCACTCCTTGAAATTTGCATTATGCGGCCCAACGGGAGTTTCAGTGGCGTGGCGTTGGTAGCCCGAACGCGGCTTTGCTCAAAACCAAACTGAAAAAATCGAGCCGCTTACCCGCGTGGCGCAGCCACGTCCACTGCAAACAGGGTTGTGCCGCTCTTGATTTTAACACTATCTGTTTATGGTTCTCCAAATACATCAACATTCTTCATTCTGACCCTTTCCAGAATCTGATCAACATCCCCATGTTCCCAATTAGTAATATACTCCTGACCAAATGGAGGGGAACTAGAACCAGCAGACGAGTACTTTAACAATACCGTATAAATATGGGAAACTTCGAGCAAATGATTTCGTGCAAAAACAGTATCTTTATTGTCCCGGAAGAAGGTTCTGTCCTGGGAAAAACTATTATAATCAGGATAAGCCTTCAATTGCTCTGAAAAATAATTTTCCATTTCTCCCATTCCAGTAGCAATAATATACTGTGCCCTCCCCTGCATATTATTATCATGAAATATTGCTCCAATTAGATACCACCCCAACGCTTCACCAGGTGTACCGGGTGTGGTTAGCACACCGTCCGCAAATTCAACGGCCTGTCCATCAAGGGTATATCTGGACGCAAATCGGCCATCCTGGGCCTGAAAGGTATATACATTATAAAGAATACGATAGGTACTATTCAATATGCGATAAGCCGCATCATATCTTCGGGTTGCTGCTTCATAGTTTTCCCACTTATCTTGTTGAGTAGAACCTGGTGTATAGGAAACTGCATCAAAATAAGTGAGCCAGTTTGGCAATCCTGTAGTCATTTTTCCAAACTGAGCAGATGCACCATCGGTGCCCAAGCCTGCACTAAAAAAGAAGGTGTTTCCTATATAAAATTCGCCATCATAGTTAATACTATGTGTTCCGTCTTCCCCGAAATTAACCGTTATCCTTTCCGGTAGCAGATTGGAAGGAGTATCCTCCTGTGCCACCAGCATTAACTGTAAAGAATTTGCATACCCCCGAAGCATCTTGTCCGCAAGTTCCTGTTTTTCCATATCTTTGGCAAGATATTCGTACACGAAAAATATGGTCTCAGCATAACCTAATGCGTTCGCCCTTACGGTAATCGATCCGTCAGGATTAATCCCTTCTGGCACATAATAGTAATCACCATTGATTTCAAGAATCTCATGCGTGGCAATGCCTTCTGCAAGTCTGCTCAAAAGAGGATCAAGATATGTCGAAACCCGCGAATCACTGTAAGAAACAAGCATTGCATCCAGGATTCCAAGATTGGCATACGTCCTACGCTCAGGCTGTACTTTGGCTTTAACAGGATAATCCGCCCATACACCTGTAACCAAATTTGTCTCAGGGTCCATCATCTCATTTTCAATAAATTTCCAGAAAGGCATCATCTCCGGTCTGTCGGCTCTCCAGTAAACATTTATATAGCCAGATAATATTTCAGGCAAAATATCAGGATTTACTACAAAATCAGGATTTCCAGGAATATTCGTAAGATATTCAACTGAAGATACTGGCACAGTCCAGATCTCCACTGCCCCAAAATGGGAAGTAAACGCGTCTACAGAATAGAAGAATGTTGAATTGGCAATGTCTCCATCAGCAAGGATATCAGAATATATAAAGTTATAATCTTCCCCCAGTTCCGGATTCCAGAGATTATCGAGGAAAATATGTGCATACGGGAATTCATCTTCAACAGCAGCTGCATCTTCAGGACTCCAGATATTAAGCACTCGCATATCAGAAATGGCATCCGGTAATTCAGTAAGCAAATCTAAATTAACGCCATAACCCATCACAACAAATTCAAGGTCACTGAACTTAACATCTGGAAGGAATCTGAGCAACAGTTTTGTCCGACCGCTTCTAAATTGGTCATAGGGAATATCTAATTCATAGTGTGTACTGCTGTCATCATGCTCTGTTATGCTCATGTACCTATCCATATATTCCATAAACTCAGGCTGATATGGGACGTTTATCTTTACTTCGTCATAATATGGGTCGGAATAAAGCTGTCCGTCACTTTCATCCGGATAAGCCAGGGAGGGGGCCAAGGTGCCAATAAAGAAATTCCTGCCGCTGGGCATACCAGCATCCTTTAGAATGGAAAAACTGACCCTTATAGACCCTATATTATCCAGTCCAGGATTGACAGGCAAAATAAAAAAAGAAGTAAAATGATCCGTTCTGTAAGTGAAGCCTTCAACAGCCCCTTCAGGCAGACGCAAAGCTGTGTACGACCCATCTGCATTTTCCCTTATATAGTCAGGGTGTGTCTGTTCGATATATTCCTGGGGGATGATCTGTTCTGTCACTTGGAAAGGGGTCGGCGTGGGAATGGATGTTGGGGTAAGCGTTGGCGGTTGAGTTTGCGTTGGCAACAATTCGGTTTCTATTGAATTATCTGTTATGGTCTTCGTGGGAGTAGCAGTTGCATTATCTGCTAAATCTGTTTTTGTAGTTTCTTGATGGAACACTTCAGTGGATGCGACAGGTGAACCTGAAATCAAAGTGTCTTCATGACACGCGATAAGAACCAGCCCGCATGTTGCAAATGCAAATAGTTTCAATAATGGTAGGATTTTGCACTTCATTTTGTCTTTCCCTAATTTATCTTCTTTGTTTCAACTTTGCGGCACAACGGATGCGTGAGCCGACGAGCGGCTTTGTGCCACGACATCATTTTACCAGAACCGTTGACCGCGATTTTCGCGCCGCGTACCGGAGCGATAGCGAAGTCGGCTCTACGCGGGGTTAGCTGGCTTTTCAAATGTGGGCCAATACCCACTCAGCCAACTTTTCAGTTGGACAAAATGCCAATTTATCTATGGTTGGTAAAATTCTCCGGTTAAATTCATCAATCATTTCGTCATCTATTTCTAGCACTTCATTAAACCCAATATCGGGATTTTCTTTAATATCACGAGAGTGCCCCCACAGCATACAATTTGCCGATACAGGAAAAGAAATTTCCAATTCTTCATTTAATTCGCCTACTCTTATTTCTAGTGGTTCTGCCGTAGGCGACATTAATCTTACTGGATTGTCAGATGCAAAGAAAAGTGAATTTCCTGCTGCCATCAAAAAAAGCCAGCGCATTCCAAAAATTACTTGCGCAAATTCAATACCCAAATTTATTGATAATGAATTTATATAGTCTTTTCTGTGCGCTTCATCTTCAAAGTTAATTCGGGCTTTTATTTTTCCCGAAAGAGCATATTCTTCGAACCAATCCAATTCTTTACCATGTTTTTGCTTTAATTTTCTTGTATCGCCAAGAAATTTTTCGAGCCAATAAATAGGGATTTGGTCAACATTAGCATCAATATGTTGACGCATTATGGGAACTCTACCAAGTTGAATTCCCATAAATGTAGCCAAATGGTAACGATCTTCAACAGTCATTTGATATTTTCCGCTTCTAATTTTCCGAATGATAGGCGCAGCCCTTGATTCGAAAACTGTCAGCAAATTATCTAG
>CAYFMI010000118.1:0-9223 GCA_964344175.1 uncultured Anaerolineales bacterium | reverse complement strand
ATGATCCCTTCCGCCAGGTGCTGGACGCTGCCGGTGTCTCCGCAGAAGACTTCTAACCAAGCAACCGATTTTCGAAGAGCAAATGCTAATTTCATCGAACATAGCCGATTCGCTCAGGCCTTTGCCCAGTGAAATTCGGCACTCTACTTGATGAAAATCACTAACCCGGTGTGTGGGGATTTGTTCCCTGCACACCGGTTCTTATTTCAGACTGGAGAACACCGTGGCTGATCAACCCCTCATACCTTCCGGCCCACTCGAAATCGAAGACAATGGCCTGACCTTCGAAAAACGCCTGAGCGAATTTCCCTGGTGGTTCCTGGCGATGATTCTCATCGCCATCTGGGTTTTTTATATTATCTTCACTAACGAAGTTTATAACGAAGTTTTCAGCTTCATCAAAGCCGGGCTGATCGTCACCATAAAAACCGCCCTAACAGCCTATGGCTTTGCCCTGGTATTGGGTTTGTTAGCTGGGCTGGGTCGCCTGTCCAAAAACGTTTTCTTCAATAATCTTTCTCGATTATATGTTGAACTTATTCGCGGGATTCCCATCCTGGTATTAATTTTCTTCATCGCCCTTGTCGGTGTCCCAGCGTTGGTCAATGGACTGAATGCCTTCGGAGAATGGCTAAAAACTACCGGGGCCGCCCCGCTAGGGAATGTATTCACAGCCTTCGATAACCAAAACATCAGCATGAACGCCCGCGCCATTACTGCCCTGGCAGTAACCTATGGCGCCTATCTCGCCGAAATCTTCCGGGCAGGTATCCAATCGATTGAACACGGCCAAATGGAAGCCGCCCGCTCTCTCGGAATGAGCTATGGCCAGGCCATGCGTCACATCATTCTTCCACAGGCCATCCGCAATGTGCTGCCAGCCCTGGGGAATGATTTCGTCGCGATGGTGAAAGACTCATCTCTGGTGTCTGTGTTGGCCGTACGGGATATTACTCAAATGTCACGCCTGTACGCTGGCAAAACCTTCCGTTTTCGAGAGGCCTACGTGACTCTCTCGGTGCTGTATCTAACCATGACGGTAATCCTGTCTCTAGGGGTGCAAGCCATCGAAAGGAGGTTGCGCAGCGATGACTGAGACACGCGATAACATCATAGTTGTTAACAACTTACATAAACACTTTGGCGATGTCAAAGCGCTCAACGGCGTCAGCCTGACGGTGGAACGCAGCAAGGTAGTCGTCGTCATCGGCCCCAGCGGGTCGGGCAAATCGACCATGCTGCGCTGCATTAATTACCTGGAAGAACCGACCGCCGGAGAAGTGTGGATTGATGGCGAGTTAATCACCGGCGCTCCCAAACAACTCAACGAAGTGCGCGCCGAAATCGGTATGGTCTTCCAATTATTCAATTTGTTCCCCCACCTGACCGCTCTGGAAAACGTCACCCTGGCCCAGCGAGTAGTGCGCGGCCGCACTAAGGAAGAAGCCGCCGATATCGCCATGGAACAACTCCACCGCGTCGGCATCCCCGAAAAAGCCGATTCCTACCCGCGCAAACTTTCCGGCGGCCAACAGCAGCGCGTGGCAATCGCCCGCGCCCTGGCCATGAATCCCAAGATCATGCTCTTTGACGAGCCTACCAGCGCATTAGATCCTGAGATGATTAAAGAAGTACTCGACGTGATGCTCGACCTCGCCAGCGCGGGGATGACCATGGTCTGCGTTACACACGAAATGGGTTTTGCCCGCTCCGCTGCCGATGAAGTCATCTTCATGGATGAAGGCCAGATTGTGGAACACACGACCCCACACGGGCTATTCAACAACCCGCAACACGACCGCACCAAACTTTTCCTCTCACAGATTTTGCAACATTAAAGACACCCCCATGTTTTCTTACTAAAAATACGGGCAGTGTAAATCGCTGCCCGTATTTTTATAATTATAGGACTTACGCAATTCGATGCAAGATATTCCGGAAATAGGGGTGTGTGGGGCGCTTCGCGCCCCACACACCCCTATTTCCGGGCTTTCCCTGCGCAAGTGCATAACTCCTACATTAATCTTGTTGATACTTCCGAATAGCTTCCTTGATCTCCTGGGCATCACCCTTGACCAAACCATTAATGAACACCGGCTGTGAGCCGCCAGCAGTCTCTATGGTAATGTCGGCCCAGATGACACCCGAATTGATCTTCACCGACGCGATCTGATCGTAATTGATGATCTCTTCGTCCGAGCCAAATATGCGCCGCTTGATGAAGTGGATGCCATCTTCGGCCACAAACATCTGGTCGGGGAACCAGAAGTTTCCGGAAGTAAAGCGACTGGATTGATATTTCTTATTCATAAGGATCACGCGCCTCCATTGAGTAATTGACAATAATCGCAAGGCTTATTAAACCACACCATCATGAGCCTAGACCACTCCCTAATCGGGATTGACCGGCCCAGGGTTTAAGAATCACGATGTTCCGATGCCATGTTCATCCGCGAGCATTTCGACAATCTGCATGGCCTCTTCTAGGCCCACATTCGATTCTGCGCGTACGCGCTTAATGGCTTCGATTCTGCGCCCTTGACGTATCAGAGTCAGGATTTCAGAATCATCTTCAGTATCATGGCCGGCCCACTCTTTATAGCGCCGGATTTGATCCTCCAACTCGGTTTCTTTGGCGGCCAATTCTGCCAGTTGAGCGCTAACAGCATCACGATCAACCTGCGTGCCTTTACGCATCTTCTTGTTATACGCCGCCGCGATCACCAATCCAATGAGTACAACCACTGGAACCCAACAAATGAGAATGCCTTCGTTGAACCCTAATGCCGAAAGAGCAATGACGCCTAAGAAAAATAGCACAAAGGCAATTGGCAAAGCCCTCGCAACTCCCTTGGAGAAATAACTGCGCGAGGCCCCCTTGAGGTTTGCTTCTAAGAGTATTCGCCGGGGAGGCAGTTTCTTAATCTCTTCAATGGCACGTAACCCATTCTTGATAATATCGACATTATCCTTCAGGGCATCAACATCTCTGGCAATTTGCACCAGTTTGACAGTATCCTGGCTGCGTTCAACAAAATGATTCATGCCGCAATAGGGACACTTGAGTATTTCGATATCTGGCGTAATTTCTAGTGTTCCCCCGCATTTCAGACAATCCAGTGCTTCCATGTTCATTGAGGATCCTCCATCCGCCCACGGCAGCCAAGCCTAGGTGTGAATGCCCTGGGAGCCGATTTTGATATCCATATTGTAGCATGTCCCCGCCATGACTTCACTGCCTCATTGACTGCTCTCGCTCACAAAGGACAGGCAATTCGTTTCAACCTGATAATACAAGGGTGCAACCAAAATTTTCGAAAAACGGCGGCGCAACCGTCTGGCTTCGCTAAGGACAAAATCAATCTCGTTATCGATTTCAAACATCGGGGCAAAGTTCATAAAATGCTCCTCAGCCCTGGCATGCTCCCAACCGGCCTCATCCACCAAGCCCCGAATGAAAGCCTCGCGCCGCGCCATCAAATTGACCATTCCACATTGATTATGCCCAAGCAGGGCTATGGCTTTCACGCCTCCCACAGCAATGGCATAGGATACTTTGAATTCACTATAGCGCAGATTGGCGCCGCCCGTGCGGATGACATAGGCAAAGTTCTCCGGCATACGCAAGCGCTTGCGATTGTCCATACACATGCCAACCAGTAATTGTGCCCGCTCCGTCTCATCAAGCGGGCGGCCTAAATTATGATATTCCAGCAGCAACCCGATTGGAGTACGACGGTATTCTTCGGGGATGTGTTCGATTTTTTCAACAGCCAGTAATCGTTTCATGGGCAAATTATAAACTCCCTCGCAATATTTTTTACCAAAAAACCGCCTTGCGGCGGTTTCTCAAAGGTGCGCTGGGAGGGGGTCGAACCCTCACGCCCTAGGGGCACGTGGCCCTCAACCACGCCTGTCTGCCAGTTCCAGCACCAGCGCGAGAGCATCCGTATTATAATCGGGGGGTTCTAAATGTCAAGAAGTTTCTACCATTCACGCACAGAAACAAGCTTCTGTAATCCAGAAAAACCTTTTTCTGATGACACTTTATAAATGCGATTGCCCTGACCACTCACGGCGTTGTCACGCATGATCATAACCACATCAGTTTTAGACAAACCACTCAGGAGAGAAAAAAATGCGCATTGTCCTAGATGCAATGGGCAGCGACGACTGCCCGCAACCCGAGATCGAAGGCGCGTTGCGCGCCGTTGGAGAGTTTGGCGATGAGATCACCCTGGTTGGCGATGAAGCCCAGGTGCGCCCCATCCTTGAAGCCCAGGGCGGCGATACCGCCAAGATCAACCTGATGCACGCTGCCGATACTATCACCATGGAAGACAAGGGGATTAAACTAGCGCTGAAGGCCAAACGCGCCAACTCACAGACCTCTATGGCAATTGGTATGGATCTGGTCAAAAGCGGACAGGCAGATGCTTTTGTTACGGCGGGGAATACCGGCGGGGCGCTGACGACGGCCTACTTCCGCCTGGGGGTGATGGACGGCGTTGAGCGTCCCGGCCTGACGGCGCTGGTTCCTGTAAAAGACGGCTTCTGCGTGGTGCTGGATATTGGCGCGAATCCGGAATGCAAACCCGAACATCTGCTTCAGTTTGGGGTGATGGGCAGCATTTATGCTGAAAAGGCCCTGCAGATCTCCCGCCCGCGGGTGGGGCTTCTCTCCAATGGCGAAGAAGCCGGGAAGGGCAACGAGCTGGTCAGAGAAGCGTACCCCTTACTGGAGGCCAGCAGCCTGAATTTTGCCGGGAATATCGAGGGCAAGGAACTCTTTGGCGGCGAAGTGGATGTAGCCGTCACCGATGGTTTCACCGGCAATGTACTCATCAAAGCCAGTGAAGCCGTTGCCAAGCTGCTGGTAGAATTGCTGCGCGAGGGGTTGATGAGCAGCGCCCGCACTAAAGTCGGCGCGCTGTTGGCAAAACCGGCCTTCGATAGGCTTAAACAAACCATGAACCCCGATGAGATTGGAGCGGCCCCGCTATTAGGGCTGAACGGCTTGGTCTTCGTCGGGCACGGACGCTCGAATGGGCAGGCCATCTTCGCTGCCATCCGCACAGCGCGCCAGGCGGTCGAGGCCAATTTGATAGAGGCACTGGGCAGCGCCATTCAAGAGCAACTCAGAGGGATGGGCAACAAGCCATTGCATGAATAAACGTAGAGTCGTCGTCACCGGACTGGGAGCTATCACGCCGCTGGGAAGTTCCGCAGCATTACTCTGGGAGGGGCTGCTGGCTGGCCGTTCAGGAGTGCGGCGTATCACCCTGTTTGATGCCAACGGTTTGCCCTGCCAGATTGCCGGTGAAATTCCCGATTTCAAAGCCACGGATTTCATGGATCGCAAGCTGGCCCGGCGGATACCTCGCTCGGCGCAGATCGCCCTGGCAGCGGTCATCGAGGCCGTGCAAGATGCCGGATTCTCCGGCCAAATGCCTGACCCCGAACGCGCCGCTGTGATCTATGGCACCGCCATCGGCGGACTAGACAGCTTTGTGGACGGCATTGAAGTCTTGCATTCCAAAGGCCTCGAAAAGGTAAATCCTTTTGTACTCCCCGGCGGCATTCCCAACCTGGCAGCACATCTGATCGCCATGGAATTTCAATGCCTGGGACCAAACGCCACCATCACCACAGCCTGCGCAACCGGCACACAGACCATTGGCGAAGGCGCCGAATTAATCCGGCGCGGGACAGCTGATGTGGTCATCACTGGTGGTACAGAGGCGCTGGTGCGCGAGTTCTCAATTGCCGGGTTCGCTGCCATGCGGGCGCTGCCCACCAACTTCAACGATCAGCCAGAGAAGGCCTCACGCCCCTTCGATGCCCGCCGAGAGGGGTTTGTCTTCTCGGAAGGATCCGGAGCGCTGGTGTTAGAAAGCCTGGAGCACGCCCAACGCCGGGGAGCACGCATCCACGCCGAGGTAGCCGGATACGCTTCATCAGCAGACGGCTATCATATCGCCGCTCCTCACCCTGAAGGTGAAGGCGCAATCCGCACGATGAAGTGGGCGCTGCAGGATGCCGGAATCCCCCCCGAAGAAGTAGACTATATCAACGCCCATGGCTCATCCACCCCCCTCAATGGCATCATCGAAACCAAAGCCATCAAAGCTGTGTTTGGTGAGCGCGCTTATCAGGTGCCGATCAACTCCACCAAATCGATGATCGGCCATGCTATGGGAGCCTCTGGAGCGCTAGAGGCAATTGCCTGCATACTCGCGATGCGCGACGACATGCTGCACCCCACAATTAATTATGAATTTCCCGACCCCAAATGCGACCTGGATTACGTCCCAAACCAGGTGCGTCAGTTGCGCATCGACACGGCGCTATCGAATTCTTTTGGACTGGGCGGGCAAAACGCCTGTCTGGTATTAAAACGTTATCAGGAGTAGCAATTTATGAACATTCACCGCAATGAAAAATTAGTCAAACGCAACGCCACTATTGGCAAAATCACCAGCATCATCAGCCTGGCGATATTGGGTTCGGGCATGTATGTGACCTTCAAGCAGCCCGAAAACGTCACCCTGTCTTTGTCTGCGCTAATGGTCGGGTTCTTACTCTCGCAGATGGGCATCTACTACACCAATCGCTGGGGCCGCAGCCCCCGCCCCGATGAATTGATCGATGCCGCCCTAAAAGGCTTCAGCAAGCAATACAGCCTGTACCATTATGTTGCCCCTGCTTCACATGTCCTGGTTGGGCCGGCCGGAATCTGGGTGCTGATTCCCAAGCACCAGCGCGGCACAATTGTGTATACCAAAAACCGGTGGCGCAAGCGGGGCGGCGGTGTGCTCTCGGCTTATATGACCCTATTTGCCCAAGAGGGTTTGGGGCGGCCAGAGTTTGAGATTGCCTCAGAATCGGACGCCCTGCTGAAACTGCTTAAGAAACGCCTTCCTGATCAAGAATTACCCCCAATCATGACGGCACTAGTCTTCACGCACCCCGAAGTCGAAATTGATGCCGATGATGCCCCCGCACCAACCTTATCGGCGAAAAAATTGAAAGACTTCCTGCGAAAAACCGCCAGGGAGAAACCGATCTCGGCAACCGATATCCAGGTTGTTCAGGATGCTTTAGAACTGTAGAAAAAAGTGCGAATGACGCTGTATGTCATTCGCACTTTTTGTATTTGCAAACGATGGGGGGGTTAACTTCCCAAAAATTCTTCCAGGGATTTCTTGCTAATGCGGTAGGCGTTTCCCAGTTTTTTAGCCTTCAGATCACCGGCCTGGATAGCGGCGACGACATCTTCTTCGGAGACCTTGAGGAAACCGGCCGCCTCGGCGGGCGTCATCACATCGGGGACACTGCCACTGGCGGCGGGCGCGGCCCCGGCAGGTTGCTGCGCCTGAGGGCTGGTCATGCCTTGCAAGGATTGACTAATAACATTGCCAACGCCCATCCCTGCGCCGATTCCGGCTGTCAGCCCGGCGCCTCCGCTGGGGTTCTGGGCAGCATCGCGCAGCGCATCGGCAGCCTGCAACTGGGTGTAGACATTCATATCGAGCATGCCCATGGCCCGCAGTTCCTCTGCCGACTTCTCGGAAGGTTTGAGATTGGAAATAATGAAAGATTTCAGCGTCAAGCCCAGGGATGCAAAATGATCCTGCGCTTTGGCGCGCACGCCTGCGCTCAACTCGTTCACCAGACCAATTAATTGCACAACGCTCTTATTGGCGGCAGTTTCGCCCAAAAGGTCGGTAATATCTGAGAGCAGCACACTTTTCAGGCGCTCTTCGATATCACTGGTGCGGAATGCGCCCATCGAACCGACAACCTGGGTGACAAATTGTTGGGGATCGGAGACTTCGTAACTAAAGGTGCCAAAACCTTGTAGCAAGGCCACGCCCAACCCCATGCCAGGGTTCTGCACGATGATCGGTTGGGGGGTGCCCCATTTGCGGTCGACAAATTCACGCATCGAGACAAAATAGACTTCCGCCGGGAAGGGAGTGCGATCGTTGAAAGCCTTGCCGATAAAATCGATCACCCGGGGGATGTTCGCTGTGGCAATGGTGTGCCGCCCAGGGCCAAAGACATCCAGTGCCTGCCCATCACGAAAGAACACCGCCGACTGCGATTCGCGCACAATCACCTGCGAACCAATTCGAAAATCACCGTATCCGCTGTCCGGGAAGCGCTTGACAATATGATCGCGCATCTCATCGGCGTATTCAATTACATCAAAAATCCTAGCCATCACTCGTCCTCCAAAAATCTACTCAAAATGAATCAATACAAAGATTAGCCTTGCGTCATGACTTCATCACGCCGGTTGAATACATCCACGCATTGTTGCGATGCACTCACCAAATTACGGATAGCAGCCGGAAGGCCATCGCTGCCGATTGAAGCGGCCACATTGTCTACGGCGCGGCTGACCCCATCTACCATGTCGAGCATAGCAGCATCATACTGATACACGCGCGCCAATTCTTCTTCGTTGATCTTAGCGGCATCAAAAAAGCCCGAATACCCATAAGCGGCACGGCGCACTTTGTCGATAAAGGTGCGCAGCTTGAGGGCTGCTTTTTCCAGATCATCCACAAACTCCAGACCTCCCTGCGTGAGGAGATCTGCCTGAAGCTCGGAAACACGCCGCCACTGCTCTTCGTAGCGATCTGCCACCGTCTCGCGTAACAGCTTATCGGCGGCGCGGCGGTTCTGTCTCTCGATATAGCCGCCAAAACCGGGGATCTTGCTGGCGATCTTCTTAAAAAAATCCTGATCGCCGGTTACCTTCTCAAATAAATCAACCATGTTTTCCTCCGAAATTCTAACTCATCCATAGCTTGTAATTGCTGAACATAAAAAATCAAGGGAACAAAAATTCGCCATTACGCTTGTCATTATAGCCTCAGAGTAACCAAAAGGCAACGACTGAGGCACGTTGTTGCTCCACTTGAGCAAAATGAAGTCGAAGGGGATTCCCGCGCACAGCCTTCGACTTCGCCAAATTCTGCCGGGAGCGCTTACACCTGCTTCATCGTGAAAGGATCGGGCTGCTAGAAAACATACGTATTCACAAAAAATATGTTGCAGTTTGAAGACAGCCCTTCATAAGATTGTCAAATGAATTATAATACCGCCATCATCCTTGAGAATCAGGCATGCACTTTTGCAGAAAGATGTATGATCTCCGATAAACCTAAAAGGAGCATAATATGATCGTCACCACCAAGAAATTATTCGAAGC
>CAYFMI010000117.1:0-9739 GCA_964344175.1 uncultured Anaerolineales bacterium | reverse complement strand
ATGGTTCTGAAAGGCCCTTGACCTTTTTACAGAAAAGTATTTACACAATCTAAATGCATAGATATTTCGTTTAGTTGGGATGCAAACCCAAGCTGGGCGACGTACCCTGGTGAAAATCCGATTCAATATCAAGTCACTTATGATGTCCAAAATGGGGGCAGTGGGAGTAATACCCTTACGACAACAACTTGGGATATGACCGGAGTTGAAGTAGGCAATGCTAAGAGTATTACTTTCAATGTGCTGGCCGTGTTTTCTGGGGGATTAGGCTCTGACATTATGACAATCACATATGGATGTAATAAGGGCAATTTGGAGTAACCAATGAAAGCAAACAAGACAAAAAAAAATGAGCGTGGTCAAAGTTTAGCTGAATTTGCTTTAACCCTTGTCGCAGTGCTTACGCTATTGGCGGGCATCGTGGATGTAAGCCGGGCATTTTTTGTGTATATGGCTTTGCGTGATGCCGCTCAAGAAGGGGCAATTTTTGGCTCACTTGACCCTACAAATACCTCAGCGATTGAAGCTCGTGTCCGGGGGACGGCTCAACATCCAGTGGATCTTTCAAATATAACCGATGTCAGTGTGGTGATTAGCTATCCAAATGGAAATTCTTGTGCCAGCACAACGGGCAGCAATGGCATTCAAGTGACCGTGAGCTTCAATAACTTTATTTTGACGACCCCCTTTTTAGGAACAATTCTGGGAGCGCAGACATTTACTATTGATGCCTCGATGGTTGATACGATTTTAAGACCTCCTTGTTAAAGGAAATAGGATATGTACCTGATTTTGGAGAATCTACAATGAATCGATTCCGAAATACCGAACGAGGGCAGGCATTGGCGTTTTTGGCAATTGGCTTTGCCGCGCTGATTAGTTTTGCAGCTCTGGCGATTGATGGGGGGATGGTTTATGCAGAGCGTCGCCAGTCCCAAAATGCGGCTGATTCATCGGCATTGGCTGCTGCTTTAGCCATGGTTAACAGTGAAGACCTCTATGCTGCCGGACTGAGTCGTGCTTTAAGTAATAGCTATAACAATGATGGCGCGTCGAACACTGTTGAGGTGTATAACCCGCCCATTAGCGGTCAATTCGCAGGGAATAGCGAGTATGTTCAAGTTTTCATCACAGCAAACGTCAACACATCCTTACTCCATTTTGTGTATGGGGGTGCGATGCAAAATACCGTTGAAGCCATTGCTCGTGCTGTGCCGGGGCAGGTTGGCGCTCTCTACAATGGTAATGCCATTGTTGGCTTGAGGCCAACAGGCTGTAGCTCTGTGCGCAAAACCGGTAACTCAGATACAGATCTGTTTGGTGGTGGGATCTGGTCAAACTCGAATGATGAAAACTGCTCATTTCGGTATGATGGTGCAGCGGGTGATCTTACCGTGGAATCAGGATATGCGATAAATATTGTGGGCGGGCGCAGCGATACTCATGACCCAAATGCTACGGTTGTTGAGGGAGTTCCCCAATATCCCTACCCACCACTTGTCGATGTTCCGGCACCAACTTGTGGTAGCGCCGCGACCTGGGATGGTGGAACCAACATAATGACCCCTGGGGAGTGGACAGGGGAGTTTCCTCCGCATGGCGATGTCTTTCTAGAGCCGGGAATTTATTGTGTGACGGATACCAGTGTGAGAGTCAACGCGCATGATGTACTGGCAGGAGATGATGTTTTAATCTATATGCAGGCAGGGGGGACTGTTCATTGGAACGGCAATGCCGAGATTAACTTATCAGGACGCACATCTGGAACATATGAAGGGTTACTTTGGTATGTAAGTCATGGAGATTATACAAATCCTGGCGGATGTGATGTACAGATAAATGGGAATGAATCATCATATTTCGAAGGCACCTTCTATGCGCCGGCATGTGATATTGATATTCAAGGGAACGGGCAATCTACTGGCTGGCATAGTCAAATTATTGGCTATCAGGTTGAAATGCAGGGGAATGCCGACCTGGTGGTTCAGTATGTCCCTGATGAAAACTATGAGGCCAACCTTCCTCCAGAGATTGAGTTATCGAAATAGATGATCGAATTATACCTCTCAAAAAGCGCACACAGTCAGGTGTGCGCTTTTTGATTCGCCATAATTTATTTGAGTATTGGATAAGAATCTGCGGTAGCGCGTTCGGCGGAGATTAGGCCGTGAGCGTAGTCGCAACGTCGAAATCATGCGCTTCGACGTTGCTCCAACCGACCAGTCCGCTCTGCGCGCTGATGCCCATAGACGCATCGGAAACAGATGGCAATTTACTATCACTTTTGTAAGGGAAGGCTATATTAGTACTTCGGTAGGGTTTGTTTGGGTGTCGGAATGGATTAAACTACAATTAACGGATTATAATGAACATTGTTACAGTTCATGTAGAATTTGGTAGTAGTGCAAACTTTTTTAGTAGAGTGGTATAAAAATGCGCAAGAAAAGAGATACCGGTCAGAGTTTTGTAGAGTTAGCGCTCATTATACCCTTTCTGGTGATGTTGATTGCCGGGTTGGTTGAGATCGGCTTTTTTATGTATTCCTATCTTACCGCCTTAGACCTCACCCGCGAAGCAGCCCGCTTTGCTTCTATGCGCGATCCTTTCACATTGGTAAACCCTGGTGGCACATTGCCTGATGCCGCTTGTAGTGATAGTGACCTCCATTATTATTTTGATACGGCCTGCATTATCCTTGATCTGGGGTTTAACCCATACATGCTTTTAGATACCAATGTAGATGACATTGCCATCTCGGTGTTGACGATTTCGGGCAATGTAGTTTCCGATCGCTGGCCTTCTGACGGAGACGGTGTTTGGTCGTTATCTACCGCCAGTAATGGCTGGGCCGGAACCGAAAGTTGGACGAAAGATTGCCAGGGCAATGTGATCCATAGTGAGCCGTATTTTACAAATGCAGAGATTCAAGCCATGTTTCAAAGTGGCGCCCCCACCAATAAAGGTGTTGTCATTGTCGAAGTTTATTATTGTTATGAACAGGTTCTCAATTTGCCGATACTCTCCGATTTTATCCCCAACCCCATTCGTATGCACGCCTACTCTATTATGCCCGCCTTTGAAGCCATTCCCACGCCTACGCCAATTCCATGAGTATTCGGAAAATGAAGCAATTTACCCAAAACCATCGTGATCTACGAGTTCACTCAATAAATAGATTCCATCGTGGACAATCTGAGCAAGGTCAGGTCGTTGTCTTGATGGTGATCTCTTTTATGGCCTTGCTGGCATTTGTGGGTTTGGTTACGGATGTGGGTGCGTTATATGTTTCCTATACACAACTCAAGCGCGCTGTGGACGCGGCTGCGGTTGCTGCGGCCAATAATATCAAAAATCCTTCGCTGACCTACAGCCAGCGCAAAACGCGCATCACCGAAGCCGCCAGAGAAATGATTGCCATGCACAACATCAGCGATATCGGTTCTCTGGATGCCTATATCTGTGATGATAGCGGTTTGCCGGCTGAGTTTGCTGCCGAATGCCCCGATACCGGCGCTGGTGAAGACCCCCGCAAACTGGCCTGGGTGCAGGCCACCCAGGAATCCCCGGTGTATTTTCTGAGTTTGTTTGGCATCACCAATATTGATGTTACAGCCAGCGCCATTGGCGAGGCAGCTACGGTAGACGTAGTCGTTGTCATTGATACCTCGGAATCGATGGGAGAAGCCACAGCAGGTTATGGGCCAGATTTCAACCCCGCGGCCTGCAATGCGGCCAATTCTTGTCAGCCATTGCGCACCGCCAAAGACGCCGCCAAAGATCTGGTCGATTCGCTCTTTGAAGGCTATGACCGGGTTGCCGTCGTCGGCTTTGATTTTAATGCCACCATGCACTCGAATCTTGAAGATGACTTTACCGTCGTTAAGAATGCGATTGACAGCATTCCCTTACATGACGACTTAGACGCTTCCATCGTCTTATCCTACGGTAACCCCGCCGCTGGAGATATGAATCCCTTCGATGTGGATGGGGACGGCCTGTTAGGGGATTATGATGGCAACGATAACGGTGGAGCAGGCCTCTATAATGATTCTTTTTTGTCAACTTGCACCGGGTGTGGTGTCCGCGTCGCTGGGAATATCCTCAAACAATTTGGGCGCTCCGAGGCCGTTTGGGTCATTGTTTTTCTGGCCGATGGCGCAACCAATGTGAGCGATGTGCCACCCGAGGTGGATGCCTCTTTCCCCAATGGATTCTGCGGAGGTAGCATCGGCAATGCCATGTGGACCAACCCCTGGTGCAATGATAACAACCCATCCACGCGCCACTGCGGCCCCAATCATGGCGGTTCCAATGAATGCCCACCGGGTTCTACATGGGTAGGCGATAGCACGCCCAGTTACGATGTTGAAGATTATGCTTTTGATATGGTGGATCAGGTGGCGCTGATGGTTTCTACTAACCCCGATGAGCCAACACCGGGGAACGATATTGCTATTTACAGCATTGGTTTAGGCAAAGCGGACGCTGGAGAACACCTGCTGCGATACATGGCAAATGTTGGCGACGATGGTTCGCGCGAAAATGATCCCTGTGACAGCATCCCAGCCAAGGCGCATTGCGGAAATTACTACTATGCCCCGAATGCGTCGTATTTATCGCAGATCTTTGAGAATATCGCCGACCGCATCTACACACGGATTAGTCGTTAAGTGTACGGATTGGATTTACCATGAAGAACCTCAACCCATTTTCGAGATCAAAAAGCCGTGGCCAGGCGATTATTGAATTCATCATCGCCCTGCCGCTTTTGTTGTTACTATTGTTTGGCATTATCGAATTTGGGCGGCTGGTTTTCTCATGGATGGCCGTTCAAAACGCGGCGCGCCTGGGGCTGCGGTATGCCATTACCGGCCAATATGACGAACAGTACTGCGATGAAGCTGCTGCGGCGCTGACCGCAGAAACTGGAACCGATTACGTCACTGCCGATCTCGCCGACGGCGTTTCGGACTGCGAAGTGCCAGATGCCTATTCTACCGATGCTGAAGAAATGTCAATCCATTTGATTGACTGGGCGCGTTTGCCCTCCATCCGCGATGCATCTCATGCTGGAGGGGCGGGGCTGTTTATTCGCGATACGATCTTGGGTGATTATCTGGCATATCTGGCGTCACATTCGGTAGGGCAAATTGGGCAGCCGGAGACTCCCGGGTATATTCATGTCACTGTGTGTAGTAACCGTTATATCTACGATGAGAACAACTACGATATTCCCCTCTGTCTCCAACCCGGATCCGGAGCGTTAATGGATAATGCCGGCTTACCCGGCGACCGTGTGCGTGTAGTGGTTACATATCGACATCAGATGATGCTCCCATTCGTCGCCTCGATTTGGCCGCACCTGCCCTTGGATGGCTGGCGCGAAGGTGTGGTGGAGCGCTTTCGTACCTCGCGCGTGGTCAGCGTGGCCGGGGGAATTACCGCCGCCCCAACCTGGACTCTCACCCCCACAGTGACCCAAACCTTCACCGTCACGAATACGGCCACTGAAACTCTAACAGCGACGGTAACCCCCTCCTCGACGCCCTCTCTTACCAGCACCGAGACGAGTTGCGATGACTTTACCATGACCGATTTTACATTTCATAATAGCGCCATTATTCGCATGTATGTTAACAACGCCTCTGGTGGGGACGTCAATGTCACCCGCATTCGGTTGGATTGGGCTACGGCTGAATTCCTGTATGCGTCACAAGGCCGGGATTTGAACCTGGACTGGATCCGGTGGGACGGGAGTAACGCCTGGGGCAATGGCAATGGCAGTTCCCGAGACTACGATTCGCCAACCGATACCAACAGCGACTTTTCTTCGAGCTGGGAAGGCCCGCTCGCTTTGGACGCCGGTTCCAGTGAGCGGCTTGATTTTGATTTCGACGGCGATGGCGGAGGCGGCGACCCGCTTACCGGTTTAGTCTCAAATGACTTTGGCATCATCATCGATCTGGATAATGGCTGCACATTGGAGCGTACCGCGCCAACGCCGCAGCCCACCCCCACCATTGATTGTAATGATCTTTCCTTAAGTAACCCCTGGTTTTCCGGTGACGATTTCCGCCTCAATATCATCAATGCCAGCGGCTTCCATGAGTTCAACCTCAACCGTGTGATCTTGCGCTGGCCTAAGGTGCGCTCCAACACTTATGTAAATCACCTCCGGCTTCGCAATGACACAGTCACATTCTGGAATGGCACGGATAATACCCCCGATTTGGATACCTCGGTAGACCCGGGCTGGCTGGGCGGTGACCTGGCCATTCAACCGAGTTCTTCACGCCAATTCCGCGCCGATTTTAACAACTATGGCGGATGGAGTGGCGCTTCATTAGCCGATTTCTACGGCTCAGAGTTCTTCTTCGAGGAAGGCTGCCATCTCGTAGTTGGCGGCGGTACGGCAACCCCCTCACCGACACCCACCGATACGGCTACCCCAACAGTGACGGCCACACCTACGAATACCCCCATTCCAGACTGCGACCTTTATGTTTTGACCGATTTTGAGTTTCGCAATAGCGCTATTCAGCGTGTTTTATTGTATAACGGAGATTTTGTCGATACCCAGGTGACCCGCATCCGATTTGATTGGGATTATGCCGAACAACTCGGTCAAGCGATGGGTTACAATAACCTCAACGTAGATTGGTTCCGTTGGGGTGGCAGTGATGTTTGGGGTGATGGCAATGGCAGCACCCGCGATTACAATTCGAACACAGATACGCAATCCGATACCCCCAGTAGTTGGGAAGGGCCGATGGATTTCAGAGAGCACAACGTCTACGCATTGGATATAGATTTCGACAGTGATTGGGCCGATGGTGGGCCTCTGCCGGGGGTGATCTCTGACGATTTTGGCCTGATAATTGATTTTGCCAACGGCTGCCAACTTCAGCGCAATGCTGTCCCGCGCCCGGTCTATACATTGACGCCGACCAACACGCCCACTATTACGCCCACGCGCACCAATACGGCCACCCCGACGATTACCAACACGCCTACCCGGACGCCCACGCCATCTCGCACCCCCACATCTACGCGCACGCCGACCATCACCCCCACGCCCGACTGCAATGACATCAGCGTTAATGCCTACATTTCTGGCGATGATGTCAGGATGAGTGTGACCAACAATAATCCCACCACGATCTTTTTGACCAATTCGTCACTTTATTGGACGAAATATTGGCCGAACATGTATGTGGATTATTTCGACTTCAACGGTGACCGGTACTATAACGGTAACGACTCAAACCCACATACATTGAATGTTGCTCCCTCGCCACCGATTGCTTTGAATAGCGGTTCGACCGCCACCTGGAGTACCGATTTCGATGGGCATGGTGGGACTCTCTATGGAGAATTTACCGTCTCGCTGACCTTCGATGGCCGTTGTACCGTGGATGATACTGTAACGGTATCTACGCCGACACCCACCAAAACGGCTACCGCCACGCGCACACCCACCAAGACCTCCACACCGAGTAAAACGCCCACCCCCTCGAAGACGGCCACCCCTACCAAGACTCCTACGCCGACCACCGTGCCCACAAAAACCAACACACCCACGCCGAGTCGCACACCAACGCCCTCGCCGACATCCTTCATCCCCACCGATACGCCCACGCCGACTACGCAGCCCACACGCACCCCGGCATGTCCTTTCGATGATCCCGGATGGCCCTGCCTGACCCCGCCGTGGAACCCTTGATCTGCACTAACAAACTCACTTGCGAACAAGAAACTGCCTAAACAGAAATGCGCTGGAAGCATTACCCAGCGCATTTCTGTTTAGGCGAATCCATCATCTCACTTCCTGATATTCGCCGCGAGATTCCCCACATGTGGATGTCAAAAATCAATTTGCCTATTTTCTGGCTGCTATCAGTATTGCAAGGCGCTAATAATGGTAATTAGATAGTAATTATCATATAATCACTAAATAGTATCATTAGGACTTTCGCAGTTCGTAAAAAATCGTCCCATTTTCAGAAAATTTTTAATAATTTGCGCAAATCATAACTGTGTTGATTTAGTTTTGGGTTCTTTTGGCATTGTCGCGGAAAGCCTAATATTGGAAAACTACCTCGGAAATTCCCGAAGCCCAAGTGTTTATCGGTATATCAAACAAGGATAGTAGTGATTACATATGAAGCGGGAAAAAGCTCAAGGAATGGTGGAATTTGCCCTGGTGTTGCCTGTGTTGTTGTTGCTTGTGCTGGGACTAATTGAATTTGGGCGTTTGTTGTTTATATATTCTTCGGTTGCGACAGCCAGTAGAGAAGCGGCGCGCTATGGTTCTGCCGCTGGTGACAACCCTGGGGGAACGCCCCGGTATATGGATTGTGCTGGAATGCGTGAAGCAGCCAAACGATTGGGGTCATTAGCCGGCATTCAAGATGCAGACATCATCATCCAATACGATCATGGCCCATCAACTGCGGTGTTCAATAATTGCCCGGTGGCATCTGCCGACGATATTGCTGGCAGTGACAGAGTTGTTGTAAATGTCTCGACAAACTACACCCCCTTTGGAGCGTTAGTGAACTTGCCCAGTTTTACCATTTCGTCTGCAAGCGCTCGAACGATTGTGAAGGGGATCCAATTATCTGGCGCGCTGGCGAGTTCGGCAACGCCCGGTTCGACAAGTTTGCCAACCTCAACGAGTACATCGATCGCAACAGTTACTGCTACAGCTACCAATTTGGTGGTTCCTACAGCCACGAATACCAGTCCGGCTATTTCAACCGCAACTGCAACGACGCTCCCGACGCTTACCAGCACCACGGCGCCAAATCCTGGAGCGCCTGTTTTTGTGCAAGTGTCCTGGAATAAAGATGGAACAAAATGCAAAGAAATCACGTTCACCTGGGGCGCTAATGCTTCCTGGAGTGGGTACCCCGCTGCTGATCCGGTCCATTACCAGGTGTATCGCAATGGCAGTTCCCTGGGTACCGTTGAAGCAAAAGACCCGGACAATTCGGTGTGGGAGTCGAAAACAAATCTAAATAATAATGGCACAGTGGCGCTGGCATCGCAAGCCATTTTCTCAGGCGGGCTTGGTTCTGAGTTATTGACAAGAAGTTATCTATGTGACAAGGGTAATCTGGTAGAGCAATGAGAAAACAAGATCCGATTAGAGCAACTGGCACATGGATGGCCGAACGAAAATCTTCAAAATTTGAGAACGGCCAGAGTTTAGCTGAGTTCGCATTGACATTGGTAGCCGTATTAATATTGTTGGCTGGTCTTGTTGACCTGAGCCGCGCTTTCTTCATCTATATGGCTTTGCACGATGCTGCTCAGGAAGGCGCGGTGTATGGCTCTATTGATCCGGCAAATGTCACAGAAATCGAAGCGCGAGTGCGTGCCACAGCCCAACATCCCATAGATCTGTCGAACTTAATGGATGTATCCATCACTGTAGAGTATCCAAACGGAAATACGTACGCCAGTGTGGATGGCAGTAATGGTATTCAAGTGACAGTAAGCTATGATAGTTTTGTTCTTACGATGCCATTTTTAGGGAGTAGTATTGGTTCTCAAACCTTCGCTCTCAATGCGATGGCAATCGATACCATTCTACGTCCCGCTTGCTAAGGTTAAGTTGGAGAGTTGTATGAGAAATCACCGGCATTTTTCTGAAAATGGACAGGTATTGGCCCTGTTAGCATTAGGTTCTGTTGACATTTAGTAAAATAAGGGTATGAGTAGCATAACCTTTCAG
>CAYFMI010000116.1:0-9772 GCA_964344175.1 uncultured Anaerolineales bacterium | reverse complement strand
CGGCGTTCTCTGCGGTAAATTTCTGGTATAGCACAAATTTAAGAAAGCCGTGACTGTGACGCCCAAAGACCAGGCCGTAAGTTACAGCTTGTCTCAACGGAGAATTGGATCGCCAACAAAAAAGGCCCACCCGTTTGGGCCGGCCTTTTTAGGAGAATAAAATACCAAAACCTACTTGGCTTTGATCTTGATGCTCTGTGGGCGTTCTTCTTCCACTTTGAGAATGCGCAAGGTCAGGATGCCATCTTTAAGGGCGGCTTCGGCGTTGGCCGATTCCAGCTTGGAGGCAAAGCGCAAGCGCCGATGGAAAGAACCCAGGGGGCGCTCGCGGCGCAGGTAGTTTTCTTCCTCTTCGGTTTCGCTCTTGAACTCGCCGCGAATGTCAACCACGTTTTCGAGGATTTCAACATCAAGATCGGCTGCTTCTATCCCGGGCAAGGTCGCCAGGATCACGAACGCATCTTGTTCTTCTCTGACATCAACGGGGACGTGAACGTCGCTGGCAATGCCAATATGGCGAGCAATGCGGTCAGTGGCATAGTGGCGATGCAAGTGGGCACGTTGTCGGGGGGTCATATATAAAGTCATCATTTTGTCTTTCTCCTGGTGAATTTGTACATGTTAGGAGTTACGCACATACGAGAGGAAAGCCCGAAAATAGGGGTGTGTGGGGCGCTTCGCGCCCCACACACCCCTATTTTCGGTAAATTTTCAATGAACTGCGTAAGTCCTAAATGTATTGGTTTTACGCAACTAATCATACAAGGAGAATGTAAGAGGAAGGCAAACGAAGTATAAGAAACTCGCAAATAGAATATTAGTTTTTTGTATGCGCTTGCGCAACAATAATCAGGTGGTCTGCAGCTGTGTGATAGGGTCTCCCGTGAAAGTCGCCGTACTGCTCCAGAACTTGAAATCCCGCGTCAGCCAAATTTTCATAGATGGCTTCCATCGGCTGTAAATAGTGTTTAGCGCTCATGCGCTGGCGCTCGGAAAGCCCGTCGGGGTACAAATGGTCATAGATCCAATGGAACGTGACAGTACCCTGGCCGCGCGCCACACGGCTGCTCACCTGCACGGGGTTGCCGCTCAGCGGGTGCTCAAAATGGGTTTCGATCTCCATTTCGTCACTGGTCTCAATTTCGTTTAACAGCAGCGGGTTAGGCAAGCTAAACACAAACGAACCTCCCGTTTTTAGATGCAGGCGCACCCGGCTGAGTACGCCTTTGCGATCGGGCAAGGCCTGGGTGCTATAGGTGTTACACGGCATGATCGCTAACTGGAATCGCGATGTCAGGCAAAAGAGTCGAAAATCTCCATGGATCAGCGTAACCCGTCGAGAGAGTTGATCGTCTAGTTGCGGGCGCAAGAAAGCCAGCATGGCCGAATCTTTATCCACACCAAAAATAGAATGCCCGGCTTTGGCCAGGGGGAGGAGAACGCGCCCCGTGCCACAGCCTAGTTCAAGGATGGGAGCGCCATGCCGCTCGGCCTGATGACGCCAAAATGGGAGATCATCACTCTCTTGGGCATGGTGCGTGTGATAAAGCAAGGGCAAATCAATCATCTTTACGCTCCCGACGCTGCAACCAGTTTTCAACCGCCTGCTGATGAAAATCTGAAGCCCATAAGGCTGGGAATTCACCTTGCTCGTACGCCTCAGCCGCAGCCGGCGGCAACCAAAGGCCCGCCTGCAGCGAACGCTTGATGGCCCGCACTGCTTCGCCGGTGTGCTGCCGAATGCCGTGTGCCAACGCCAGCGCTTCGGCGAAGGCGCCTCCTACGGGTGATACACGGTCGGCCAACCCATCTTCCAGCATCTCCTGCGCAGATAGGACACGGCCTGTTGTGAGCAAATCGAAGGCCCGGCTGTATCTCACCAGGCGCAGCAGGCGCTGCCCCCCGCCCCAACCGGGAATCAACCCAAGGGTAATTTGCGCAAATCCCAGGCTGGCATCTTCGGCGACCACGCGCAGGTCGCAGGCCAGGGCAATTTCAGCGCCCCCGCCGCGGGCTGGCCCATTGATAGCCGCGATCACCGGACAGGGCAATGCTTCCAGGCGGTGCAACGAGGCAGTCATCATTCGCGAGAGTTTCCAGCCATCTGCTTCGGTTGATCCACCGTGCAAAGCGCGCAGATCACCACCGGCGATGAAAGCCTTTCCCGTGCCGGTAAGAATTAACGCACGCAAACCCACCTGGGAATGCGCCTTTTCCACCGCATCCGCAAAAGCGTCCATCGCCGCCCAATCGAGTGCGTTGCGCACAGCAGGGCGATCCACGCACAGGCGCGCAATTCCATCATCCAGGGTTTCAAAAGTAACCGGCATAAGTTCTCCTTGACGGTAGTAACTGAATGGCATTATACTCCCCTGCGCCGGGGTGTGGCGCAGTTGGAAGCGCGCTGCGTTTGGGACGCAGAGGTCCGGGGTTCAAGTCCCCGCACCCCGACTATTTCAGACCATATCTGGAAAATATTCCAACAAACAAGCCCCCCAAAGTTCTATTACCTTTGGGGGGCTTATTTTTCGCTGCGAATATAATGGAGTTGCTCACTCTCAACAGGAGAAACCAAAATTACTGGAGTAATTACCTGCTTAAGACCCCATCTTTTTGTTTCTTCAGCGATCGCTCGATCAGTGCAACAACTGCTGCCAATGATTTGCACTCATACTCAGTGAGATTCATGTTGACGCGCTCATCCTGAGAATATGTCAAGATTGAGTCGAGAATTTCTAATGCAGCATCTTTCATTTTCAGCATATTTTTCCCCATCCCCCACGCTGCCAGTTTTCGCACTTCTCGCACAGCATCAAACCCTTTCACGGATAATTGAAAGCTATACGATGTATACGGGGTAAATGTAGAAATTTGCTGAGTGATTTCTAAGCCATATTCCAGGTCTCCAACACTGATTTCAAGCTTCTTGCCCATGATATATCTCCTAACAGATATTCGTTTAAAACGGCGCTATTGGCTTCAATGCAAACACGATACGTCAGTTTTCCCCATTACCAAGAGGAAAAATCACGACTGCTGGTGTTCCCGAGCAAGCTTACGTTGTGCGCCTGCGGGCCTTTAACGTTCTCAGCAGCTTCGAACTCAACACGCTGACCTTCGTACAGGGTTTTAAAACCAGCGCCTCGGATATTGCTATAATGCACCAAAATATCGCCTCCCATATCTCGATCAATGAAACCGAAACCCTTTTTCTCGTTGAACCATTTCACGGTTCCACATTGGCGGTTTTCCATTTGTTATTTTTCCTTTCTTCAGTTTAATTCTTCTGGTGTTACTGAACGAGTGCGACCAACGATCTCAGGGGAAATCTGGTCACCAAACACATCTCGAAATATCCGAAAATACAGCAACTCTTCCTTAGATTGAATGTTAGGAGCGCCACACAAATTTTGATCTGCGAAAAACTCCTCATCAGATATCGTTTCCCTGGCATACCTGGCCATCAAATTGATCGAACCGGCTCCGAGAGAGAATTTCTGTTTCTGCCGGTAGAGGATATTCTTCGGCAAATATCCATGAAATGCCTCACGAAGCAACGCTTTTTCACTCCAATTTTGCTTGCGTAATTTCCATTCGGGAGGCACTGCCAGAGACAACTCCACTGCAGCGAGGTCCAAAAAAGGAACCCGGCCTTCTAATCCATACGCCATTAACATGCGATCGGCCCGCTGCAAATTGGTGTTGTGCAACCTGGAGACAAGTTTTTTCAATTCTCGATTCAATTCATTGGGGTCTTGAAAAGGGATAAGATAATCATACCCTGCGAACAACTCATCGGCGCCTTCACCGGTCAGTATCACTTTGACATGATCAGATGCCAACTTTGCCAGAAAATAATTTGGGATTGCGCTCCGCACCAGGGGGGCATCGAAAGACTCCAGGTGATAAATCACCTCCGGCAAGGAAGCCAACATCTCATCGAAAGAATATGTATACACATGATGCCGGGTACCCAAATAATTGGCAACTTCTTGTGAAGCTTGAATATCGCTACTTTCAGAGGTGCCAACCACAAAAGTATCCAGGTGTGCGCGCTTCCCTCGGGCCAGAGCTGCTACCAGACTGCTATCCAATCCTCCACTGAGGCTGACACCCACCGGCACATCGTCATCAGCGATCATACGTTTGTGAACCGCTGAGTTGATTGCCTGTTGAATACACGCCAGATCATCTGAGTCTGGAATGGAACTCTGCATTTGGGGTGTAGCAAATAATTGGGGTTTATCCAATTGAAAATACTGCTGCATACCTAACCGAGAATGCCACCAATGTCCTGGGGGAAACTCGCGAATCTCAACACCAAGATTGGTCAGTGCTTTTATCTCAGATGCGAAATACAGGCGGGAACCTTCCACAGCATAGTAAAGGGGTTTAATGCCCAATGGATCACGGGCTAAAAATAGATCGTCTCCAGCTGCTAATGCAATGGCAAACATGCCATCGAAGAGCGTGACGCAATTTGGCCCGTAGAAATCATAGTATTTCAAGATGACTTCTGTATCGCTATTGGTCTTGAATGATACGGGCGAATTCGCCCGCAACTGTTGAAAATTATATATCTGGCCGTTAAAAGCAACCCAGTGATTGCCATCCTGCATGGGTTGATGCCCACCAGAGACATCAATAATAGCCAGGCGAGCGTGACCAAATGTGCCCGCCGGCGTTTCGACGATGTTACTTGCATCAGGGCCGCGATGCTTAATTCTATCGATACATATGGAAATATTGTGCCAATCGGCTTCGGGGAAACTTCCCGCTATGCCGCACATGGATTTTCTGCTCCTTAATAGAGTCAGGAGTTACGCACTTGCGAGATGAAAACTCGAAAAATAGGGGTGTGTGGGGTGCTTCGCACCCCACACACCCCTATTTTTCGGTAATATTTCAACGAACTGCGTAAGCCCTAAGATTGTTCGATTTTGACGATGGATTCTCACGGGGTTGCGGAATACAGGCTCAGAGCAACCCTGGGGATATGGAAGGCGCGTTACTCGCGGGAAATATCCATAGGGGGATATATACTAATTTTGCTAATTTTTTCAATCAGACGCTGACGCTCCTTAGGATCATTCGTTTGAGCCAGCCTTGCTTTGAACTTGTGCAATTTGCGTCTGCGGCGCCTTCTGCGATTCAATTTACGGTCTTTCTCTCTTCCCATAGTATTCTTTCAGCTCCTTTCGCTATATTTTCGTAAAACCAGTAGCATCTGAAAAGGGTGCGGTGGAGGAGAGCGCATCGCGCCCATTAGATTTGGATTTATCGCTCCTGCGCGCAGCATCCCACATCGTCATATCAAGTCTGCGGTCTGACAAATACGGAGGAGCCATTTTTCCAATAACATACTGGGTCAACTCACTGACGCTTAGATGTTCAATCCCCAATCTTTTTACTGTGCGCCCACGCTGCCAATAATCCGTGCGATGGGCAATGCACGCCAGACGAATAATGCTTTCTATACCGCGCACAGAAACACCATATCGCTTACCCAGCGAGGCAATAGGTACCAGACTCATTGGCACATCTTCGGTGATATAACGATGGGAAAGCGTCGAAGGTGCATTGATCCCCCGATATCCGGGCTGGTTGTGAATGGCTTCGTAAAGATTTTCTCCTTCAGCGTTGTATGCCAGTTTCAGCCATTCCCTGGAAGTAACTGCTCGTATTCCCAAAGCCGAAGCGACCGTGACCCGTTCGCGGTCCAATACTTCCATCAACCGTGCCACTGTTGGCGTGACCCCATCCAAATAGAACTGAAAATCACCATGCTCCCCTTCGATACGGCCTGCATTAAAAATAGTGACCGTAGGATGAAAAATTGCGCCGATATTGTCAAGCCCGGTTTGGAGTACATGTTTGCCATCAATGAATTGGGGATACGCCGGAGCCAGTTTATTTAATACGGCTTGCGTATTGATCGCTGGTAAGGCTGCCAGTGGGACAGCATCCTTTATCCGAAATATCTGTGCCTGGGCCGGCCCAACCGAACGCGAAGCATAGATAAAAGTTTGTGTTTCTGCAACAATCACACCGCGGGAGCAGCCCATTTCATTCAATACGCTGCCAAATTCAATCGCCCCGAAGGTGCGGCCCGGATTCAAAACCACTATTTGCCCATCTTGAATGAGAGGGGCGACAGACCTGGCGATATCGTAATGAGCATATGCCGGAGTCACAACCATGAGAATATCGCCACGCTCGACAGCCTCCTGGATATTTGAAGTTACACATGCAAGACTTCCAAAACCTGATAACCCTTTGGGATCATAGGTTTCAAGAGAAATTCCACCGCGCGCTTTGATAGCGTCAACATGTTCAGGGGTGCGATTATAGAGAGTCACTTCGAACCCCATCAAGGCTAGATGAGCTGCCATGGCCTTTCCCCCATTCCCGGCCCCAATCACAGTATACCTTGTGGAAGTGTTGCGCATTTTGAACTCCTTTATTTGTATAAGGGGCAATCAAGAATTGCGAATTGCTCTTAGTCGGGTTAATTCGCTGACCGGTTTTCCTGTTTTTGCATTAACTGCTATACTAGCGCCTCGTTCGTCAACCCGAATGGCAATCTTCCCCAATGCATATGGGTTATTCTTAAGTTGAGGGGCATCTAAGTAACCGGCTTCAACTGTACGCGCCAGGTTGGCGGCATCACTGAGGGGGTCAGCGACCCTGTCCCCAGCCAGCCTGTCGATCGCATCCAATAGTACAGAAGCCTCTCGAACCAGCTCATCCACTCGCGCCAGCACGCGATCATCCTGGGTCATATCGGGGGCGCCCAACCCGTTTTCAATAGCCCGCTGTGCCAGCTTGCACGACTCGATCACATCGGCAGCGGTGGCGGCGTGATAAGCCTCAGTGTACCCAACCACATGGATAATATGGGGCTTCAAGGCCATTTGCAGGTAAACACTGGCAGCCAGATGGGCGCGTGCCGCATCGAGGTCAACCGGATAACTCAAAAGACCGGTACGCGTCTGCCGCCAAATGCGAAACGTTTCATTGGACAGCGGCTCGATGAGTTTCTGAATCGCTAGCATTTTTGCCAGATCCATCGTATCGGAAACGCCTGGGGGACTATTGAACATAAACTGCGCAATATAATCCTTCACGCCATAGGTTTTGGCATTGTAAGCCGAGAGATACCCCGCAACCACAAAGACGATATCTGGCGCATCCCGCATGCCCCAATGATGCGGCTCGTTAAGCTCCACCGGGATGCCGCGCTCACCATACCAGGACATCAATTTCTGGTGTTCACGGATCGAACCCTCCAAATCCCAAGGACCGCGGCCATCCATTTGATTGAACCAAAAGAGCGGAATCGCAGCCCAGGCCTGATGAATGGTTTCCACATACATCTCCGCCAGCCGGACAAAATCATCCGTGCCGGTGTATGTGCGTATGAGCGGGAAATTTCCTCGGCGGGTGGCGTTATGCAGCTTCTGATAGTCCTCTGGAGAACGCACCGGGGCGCCCCCAGCCCCGCGGCGGCGTGGATCCTGGCGCTCGGGGTGAAAGAAATTTTCCTGGGCATCCTGATCGATGCCCAGCGAGATCACATCCAGAACGCCGGCGTCGGCAATATGCCGGATGCCTTCATGCGTGGCTTCGAAGCCGGGGAGGCCAAAATGATGCCGGATGAGTGGATAGGGTGATTTCCAACGAATCCGCTCGATGGTGGTTTGAGGGTAGTTTGAGCGGGTGCCATCCCCCGGCCTGCGGCCATTTTTCAAAAAGGCAATCACCTCATCAACCGTCTCTGAGCCATCAAAGCAGATATCGAAAAACCCCAATGCCCGCGCTTTCTTGGCAACCGGAGGCGTACCCCCAAAAGCAAAGTGTGTTCCAGCGGTACGTAAATCATCGGCGGCTTCTGCAAAATCGCCCAGCAGCCGCTCCCCTGTTTCTGGAGTAAGTCGATACGACACGCCGATCAAATCGGCATTCTCCTGCCGGGCGGTTTGAAGAAGATCATTGACGGAAACGGCCGGCCCAAGGAACACCGTCCGCCAACCGGCCTGTTCGGCCAGCCGTAGAAAATTTACCACTCCGGCCACATGCACACATTCGCCTAGAGCACCAGCGACGACTGTTTTCATCTATTTACCCAGGTAAGGAGCCAGTTTTTCTATTCGCCATTTGTGGCGCTTCCCCTCAACTTCGTGCATTCGCCCAAACTGCCGTTTCACCCTCTTAGAGCGCCTGCGGCGCAGGTGATTACGATGCCCTTTCATTTGCACAATTTTTCCACGGCTGGTTTTTCGAAATCGTTTGGCTGTAGCTTTGTGTGTTTTCAACTTATATTTTCCTTTTTTCGTCCCCTTTTTTTGCGGGCCATCTTATTTCTCCTTCGATCATTTAATGACTTGTGGCAGCTTTTGATGAACTATTCAATCCAAAGAAAAACTTTCTGTTCGCTTCACGGTCACTCTCGCTCAACATCTTAAAAACCATAGAACGCGCGGCCGCCATTTTGATTTCCATGCTCCTGGCATATTCTACAATCAGGTGTTTGGTCAATCGCTTGAGGGTGCGCTCCTCTTCCAAATTCAGCTTGCGTTCTCGGTTAAGCGCGAAAAGTTCCTGCAACAAACAAACTACCGGCTCTAAGGCTGCATTGGATCGTACACGAGATATTTTCGCTTTCAATTCCGGTTTTTGTACTTCGTCAGATTCGGCTGGTTGTTTCAAAACATGCAATACGCGGCGAAGTTGACGCGGCGTTGCGATCAAACGAATTCGTTGATTGTCTGTTTGATCTACCGGAAACCAATACACCCCATCGGTTGTTTCAACTCGATAACAATCTCTCCGACAAACTTCGCCATCATACAGGGGTTTTTCCTCAATCGCTGTGATCTGCCCAACACCATAAGAACAATGAACCACCCAATCACTGATTGCATATTTTTTTCTTTTCAAAAGCACAATGGTTTCTCCACCTTGAGTTACATTCAGCATGTATTGACAGTGCATACACAGAGACGCAATTGGCAAAACACTCACCTATACCCTGTCTCTGGCAGCGTCTCGACAACCATTCAATTCCGCTGGAATTGGTCTACTGTGTTTCCGCAATAATCTGGCTCTTTGCTATCGTTTCCGACGTCGTCGTTTCTGACGTCGGATGGTTTTTTTCTTCTTTATCCGTCGAAGCTCGCTCTTCGATACAAACCAGCGCTTATTACGCACTGTGCTCAAAATTCCATTACGAGCTACCTTTTTACGAAACCTCTTCAGCAATTGCTGTTGAGATTCATTGGGACGTAATTCAACTCTAACCAATTTTTCTCCTTTCTAAAACCAAAATTATAGGAGTTATGCACTTGCACGCTGAAAGCCCTAAAAATAGGGGTGTGTGTGGTGCGGAGCACCACACACACCCCTATTTTTAGGTACTATTTCAACGAACTGCGTAAGTACTAAATTAAACAAAGCACGCGCGGCCAAGCAAAACAGTTGGCTGCAGGCCATACCGTTGGCGAAATGAACACATGCAGTTTAGAAGCGCGTGGGAAAATTAAAAGAAAGATAACCCACCCCCCGTTTGGTCGCAAATTAGACCCATACTTCGAGTCTTAAGCCTTCATTGATCGTATCTCGCCTACAGCCAAGCCCTTTCATCGCGAGATTTCTCTGCTTCTCGAATTATACCATACCGCAGAAATTGCCCATTTTAGCGTATAATGGAACCTTGTAAACCTCTAGTTTCCGGTAACTGAAGCTGCTCACAATCGAAGTTGGAGCAAACAGA
>CAYFMI010000115.1:0-9958 GCA_964344175.1 uncultured Anaerolineales bacterium | reverse complement strand
AGAACTCATGGACCTTCTACCCTTTCAGCTCAAGGTAGCAACTTGGGTTAACTTAAGTTGCTACCCTATGCGATCATCCTTCGACTGCGGCGACCAAGGACACAATAACAAGCCGCAGTCTACTTGGGTGGACGCTGAAATTGCCGAAGCAGAAGTCGAAGGTGGGTTGCGGCGTCTCCGCTCAGGATGTGCGCATCCGAAACTTGACAAATCATCCCACGCATTATAGACTCATTTCATAACTTACAGGATACCTTATACCTTGAAAATGAGCTTGAGTAGCGTTGCTTCACAGAATATGGCTGGTATGTCCACAATGATGGAGATGATGCGCCGCGCCGCATCGCAGGCAGCCACCCACCAGGAAACGCAATTCTAGTTATCCACTGAAAGAAAATTTTCCAGGCTGCCCGCAACGGCAGCCTTTTTTCTTGCCAGCACTTTTTCGTTTTGCAGGAGGCCGATCATGTCTACCAATATTCTTATCGCCATTGCCTGGCCCTACGCCAATGCCGAGATCCACGTCGGCAATATCACCGGCTCTCACCTTCCCGGCGATATTGTGGCGCGCTATCATCGCCTGAAAGGGAATCGGGTCTTGATGGTCAGCGGCACCGATTCACACGGCACACCAGTGACATTGCGCGCCGACGCCGAGGGTCTGCCCGTTGTGGAGGTCTACAAGCAATTTCACACCGGATTTTTAGAATTATTCCAGGGATTGGGGATCACATACGATTTATTCACCACCACCCACACGCAGAATCACTTCAACGTTTCGCAGAGCATCTTCCGGGCACTGAAAGATAACGGCTTCCTTTATACAGAGATTCGGCCCCAATGGTATTCCCTGACCGATGGGCGCTTCCTTCCCGACCGCTATGTTGAGGGCACCTGCTATATCTGCGGGACGGCGGGGGCGCGCTCCGATCAATGCGACGCGTGCGGCAATGTCTTGGAGCCTGAAAAATTGGTCGAGCCGCACGCCAAAACCGGCGGCGCGCTGGAATTGCGCGACACGGAACATTTTTTCTTGGATCTATCTAAACTGGAACCCGATGTGGCCGATTTCTTACGGGCGCGCCAGCACTATATGCGCGACACTGTGTTGGGCGAGTCACTGCGCAAAATCGAGAGCGATGGCCTCAAGCCGCGCCCCATCACCCGCGATTTAGATTGGGGCATCCCCGTCCCAGTGGATGGATGGGAAGGCAAATGCCTGTATGTCTGGTTCGAGGCAGTCATCGGTTATCTTTCGGCGGCCATTGAGTGGGCATCCGTAACGGAAACACCCGATGCCTGGGAAAAATGGTGGGTTCAACCCGAGGCGCGCGCCTTCTACTTCATCGGCAAAGATAATATTTTCTTCCACACCGCCATGTGGCCGGCAGAATTAATGGGCGCAGGCGAACGCTTTGTAGAGATTTTTGCCGGACAGACCGGCAAGAAACTCAACCTGCCCTACGATGTCCCGGCCAATCAGTTCATGAATCTCGAAAAGAAGAAAATCAGCGGCAGCCAGAATTGGGCCGTTTGGGGGCGCGACGCGCTAACACGTTACGACCCCGACGCCCTGCGCTACTACCTGACGGTTAACATGCCTGAAAACAAAGACACCGACTGGGACTGGGATGAATTCCTGGCGCGCAACAATAATGAACTGGTGGCAACCTGGGGCAACCTAGCCAACCGGGTACTCTCATTTGCCTACAAACATTGGGATGGCGTTGTTCCTGACCCCGGCACATTGCGCCCCGCCGACGAGGCAATTCTCACCGTCATCGAGGCCGGGTTCGAAACGGTTGGTCACCATATCGAAGCCGTCAAACTACGCGCCGCCCTGGGTGAAACCATGCGATTAGCCACCGAAGTCAACAAATATCTCGATACAGCCGCGCCCTGGTTCGAGATCAAAAGCGATAAAGCTGCTGCGGCGACAACCATCTATACCGCGCTGCGGGCTATCGATTCGCTCAAAGTGCTCTTTGCCCCTTTCTTGCCCTTCACCAGCGAGCAACTACATAACTATTTCGGGCACGAGCAGCCGATTTTTGGAGAGCAAGTCATCGAAACTCACCAAGACAATCTGGGCAATCACACGGTATTACGCTACATCCCCAGCAAGGCCGGTGGAAACTGGGCCGCCAGCCAACTCTCTGCGGGAGACCGATTAGAAAAACCACGGCCTCTCTTCAAGAAACTGGATGATGGCATTCCTGATGAAGAACGCAGCCGCCTGGGCAGGCAGATATAAAAAAGAGAGCGTGGAATAAATTCCACGCTCTCTCGCGTTCTGGATAAGCCCATCGAGGGCGCGCGCCACCAAAGGGAGTCAGCACCCCGCGCGGGCCGCGTCAGGGTGCATCGTTGTTATAAAACCAGTTATAGGCATAATAGTAGGGGTAATTGATACTCTCCAGGCGAATAGCAATCTGATATGAGCCTTTCAAGAAATCCGGGATAAAGTAGGTCACATCATCCAGGTTGCCATTGGCATCGGTGTGTACCGTTTGAACGATCGAGCCGGCAACGCCTTTCGTGTGCATCCAATTCAGACGCACCCAATAGGTGTCGTTCGGTCGGAAATTACTCGGTGCAATGGTCACATTCTGATCTTTTTGTACCGCAGCTATCGAAAAGGTCGGGTATCCGGAGTACGAAGGGCTTGGGGCCGGGGTTGGCGTGGATGAACCCGGCACATTGGCATCGTTGTTGTAGAACCAATTGTAGGCATAATAGCCCGATGTTTGCCCCACCATGCGGATGGCGATCTGATACTGGTTATGCAGGTAGGCGGGAATAGTGTATTGTGCGGTTATGCTGCCACCCGCGCCAGAATGCGTAGTTGCCACAATAGTGCCGCCAATCCCCTGAGTGCCCATGTATCCCATCGTAACAATAAAATTCTCATTGGCAGGGAGATTATCTGTACGAATTTCCACATAGTTGTTTTTGGAAACAGCGGTAATAACAAACGTGGGGTAAACACTCGCTTCAGCCGATCCGGTTGCACCAGCAGCATCTGCAGCCATCACCAAACCTCCTGGCAATGAGAGCAAGATAGCCGCCAGCACAATTGTCGATACAATCCTCATCATAAACCTCCTCACATTTTCGTGCAATCGATTTTGTCGGTCTACCAAAATCGTTTTATGATCTATATCTCGTCTCTCCGATATACCTCCATTGCGCGCACACTCACATCGTTTTGGTATTTTTTTTCACCAAACAGCTATGAATATGTTATAGCATATATGGAAAAAAATTCAAAAGCAAGAGGACTTTTGTCGCATCCCCAACAGGTTTTGCACTCAGGCCAGAGGAATTGTTGGCACATCGCTTCCCCGCACCAAATACCAGACACCCTTTGTTGCATCATATAACAAATGATGGGCGCGATTTCCAGGAGTCATCACCAATATATGGCGGCCATCTTTGCCATCCCACTGTCGACCAACCGCATCGACGCGGTAAGTGCGTCGGCGCCAGACAAAACTCATCGGAACAATTTTTCCCTGCGCTTCAAAACGAACGGTCACTTCAATGGGATCCATGCCTTAAGCCTCAAGAAAATCGAGCATAAATTGTAGCGCGGCCTCGGCTGAGGCCTCCTTATTAAATCGCCGATCCCCATCCCACACAAAACGGCGGGCTGCTTCATAATCTCTGGTGCTCAATGCTATCCAGGTCAGGCCAACTGACTTAGAGGGCATTCCACCTCCCGGCCCAGCAATACCGCTTACGGCAATACCAATATCGGCCTGCATCACCTGCCGAACCCCACGCGCCATTTGGGCAACGACTTCTTCACTCACTGCGCCATAGGTTTCAAGAATATCGCGCACCACCCCCAAATGCCTCACTTTTACGTCATAGTCATAGGCAATGACACCGCCCCGAAAATACTGCGAAGACCCGGCGACATTGGTAATGCGGTCACAGATCAGGCCGCCTGTGCAAGATTCAGCAATGGCGATGCGCAGGTCGCGCTGGCGGAGTATGGTGCCCAGGGCAACTTCTAACGGGGGGTTATTCATAGCGCCATTATATCGCACCCTCATCCCTGGCCTTATTTTGACGAACGCGCCGCAAAAATGAGGGACTGTTCAAGCCGCGTTCTAAAATATAAGTCAGGTAAAAATGCATAATCCGCTCAATTTCAATATTGAGCTGAGAATCAAGACGCACTCGGGCAGCATCTTGATAACTGCTGCGCTGGAAATGGCGCAAATATTTCAGAGCCGTCATGGAAATCGGGCGGGCATCTACAACTGGGCTCCGACAAGCCGGGCAGATTGCGCCTCCTAGTGAGGCCGAAAAGAATTGATCGCGGGATTGAATCTCCTGCTCACAATGCGCACAGGAAAACAACTGAGGCCGAAAGCCCACTTGATCGAGCAGGCGAATCTCATAGTAATGCACCGCTACATCTGGCGGGTCGCCGCGATTCAGACGGCCCAGTGTATTCGAGAGCAATCGAAATAATGCCCCGTTTTCTTCTTCGTCAAAGGTAAAGCGATCCAGCAGTTCAATGGCATAAGAAGCAAACCCCACCAACACCAGATCTTCCCGCAAGTTAAGGTAAGGCTCAACCGTCTCGGCTTGAGTCAACACAAAAAAACTTCGCCCACGCGCCAGTAACAAACTCGAGCGCGTGAATGGCTCTACATGCCCCGCTTTACGGGAGCGCGGTTTGCGCACACCCTTGGCAACCGCCTGAACTTTTCCCAGTTCACGTGTGTAAATGGTCAAATTTCGATCCGCTTCCCCCCAATCGCGATGACGCAATATGATCCCCTCAACCCGCAAGGAGCGCGGCCTGGCAACCATAGATTAAGTTACTCCAGAGTGTTCGTGGTGGATTCACGCGCCGCGAAAAAACAATATAAAGTCATCAACGCACGTAAATCGGGTTGCTGAAAATCCAACCCCGACGTTTGCCGCGATAAAGAATATAAGCTTCTACGCGATACACGCCTGGTTCCGTTGTGATGTAAGCACAAGTGTCGCTATTCTTCCAATTTTTGACCGGTTCGCCATTTTTAAGTAGCTGGCACTCGGCACGCTGCGGCAAGCGTATTTGCAAAGTAACGCCATTTGCCGAGGGAATCGCATCTCCCATAACGGCGACCTTCCCGAAACCCTGGGCAGTAAATCGGAAGCCGCGTGTCGAGGCAGGCAGGTCGTACCCCACAAAGGCATTGCCGCGCCTGAGCGCCTCAAGTACCAGACGGCGATCGGTACCCAACTCGCCACTAAGCGGCTCGGTTGTGAGAACGTGCGTATTGACTGCCCGAAAGTGAAACTCATAGGGGAACAGCGTGCGCCGAAAAGGTCCCATCCGGCCTATCAGCGCATGGGCATCGGAGCCTCCAATAGCCACCACCCGCTTACCGCTATTGAGCAATTCATCCCATTTCTGCAGCACTTCTGCAAAAGGGGCATGTGCCACAGATGCCGGGTTATAGGCATAGAAAATCGCCTGAAGTTTTCCCTTAAGCAAAGATTTAAACTCCGAAAGAGCGTTCCACAATTCAATCCCTGTAAAGCCTTGCACATCCCAATCCACCCAAGAAAGGTCATCTTCGCCGAAGGCCGGGGCAGGCGGATCATGGGGATGCGCCAGGAAGGATAACCCCCCCGTTTCTTTGACGCCATCGATCAAACGCTGCGGGTCTTTTGCCAACGGTCCCATACCGCGGCCCGCACCGAATATGAGCATATGATTCTTCTGCGGTTTGCGAGTCTGGTCGTGAACTTCTTCGCCAATTAGCAGTAAAACGCGCTGATCGCCCTTGCCGTAATATCCCTCTGGGCCGTTCACCCAGACATTGTGATCGGTGACAATGATCGCATCAATACCCGCGCGCAACGCGGCATCGGCAATTTCGGCGTGCGACCCTTGCCCGTCGGAATAGGGCGTGTGCATATGTAAATTAATAACGTATTCGTGCATGGTTTGACGTTTCTATAATCGGAAGGTATAATCCAGCCCTGCTAGAAAGGCTGGAGCCTTTCAAAAATCAACTGGAGGATTTGTTGTGGAAGCCTATTTAGATGTTGCCTTGATTATAACGTCAATCGCACTGATTGCCAGTGTGATCTTGCAAAGTAAGGGTGCCGGGCTGGGGGGGCTGACAGGCGCCGATACCGGTGGTGTGTTCACCGCCCGCCGCGGCGTAGAAAAACTGCTTTTCCGCGTCACCATTGGATTAAGTTTCTTGTTCTTCATCCTGGCGATTCTGACCGTCATCATCACAGGATAACCGACTCAAACCAGGGCGCTGAGAACTGAGAGAACGGGGCTTGATCTCGGTAATACATGCGCCCTTTTTTCTTGCCCCATTCACGTGATGAAACGACTGCGCTGGCAATTACTGATTGTTTCTCTGGCACTGGTGGCCATCGGCGTACTGCTGATTGGTCAGCAGCCGGTGGCTGTACAACCGATTGCGCCCGAGCCGGTCACTGGCGGAAGCTACACCGAAGGGCTGATTGGTGAATTCTCGCGCTTGAATCCCATTTTAGCATTCCACAACTCGGCAGATCGCGACATCAATCGCCTGCTCTTTAGCAGCCTGGTGCATTTCGACGACCGCGGCCTACCCCAATCGGAGTTAGCCGAATCCTGGGGAATTTCTAGAGATGGTACAGTCTACAATTTTTCGATGCGGACAAACGCCCTCTGGCACGATGGCCGCCCAGTCACCAGCGCCGATGTCGCCTTCACTATTGAATTACTCAAAAATCCGGGCTTGCCAATCCCTGCCGATTTACAGGCATTTTGGGCCGAGATCGATGTCATTGCTTTGGACGATTTCACCATCCAATTCCGTCTGCCGGAACCCTTCGCCCCGTTTTTAGATTACTTGACCTTTGGCGTTCTTCCGGCACATTTGCTGGGGGGTCAGTCTCCAGAGGCGCTAATCGAAGCCCCCTTTAACATGAGTCCTATTGGCAGCGGCCCCTTCCGCTTTGAGCAACTCATTGTCGTAGATGGTCAGATTAACGGTGTCGCGCTGGCTGCCTTCGACGACTTCTATGATGAGCGCCCTTTCCTCGATCAGATTATCTTTCGATATTACGCCGATGCGAATGCCGCGCTAGCCGCGTATCAGGCTGGCGAAATCCAGGGCATCAGCCAGATCTCCCTCGAAATTCTCGATCAGGCCCTCAAAGAGCCAAACCTGAATCTCTATACCGGCAGACTTCCGGAACTTTCGATCATTTTACTCAACCTGGATAACCCCGGAGCGCCCTTTTTGCAAGACGCGACTATCCGCAAGGCCCTGCTAATGGGTCTCAATCGTCAATGGATGGTGGATCGTGTGCTGCACAGCCAGGCAGCCATCGCCGACGGCCCAATTTTCCCCAACACCTGGGCATACTATGAAGGCGTACCTCGCATTGAATACGATCCTCAAACAGCCGTCACAATGCTCAAAGAAGCCGGGTACACCATCCCCGCCGATGGGGGCAACGTGCGCTCCAATGAAGATGGCATCTTTTTATCCATCACATTAGTGTATCCAGATGGGGAACCATATACTTCTTTGGCTGCGCTTATACAAGAAAATTGGGCAAATCTCAATGTTGAAGTGGAATTAAAAGCTGTACCTTATGGAGAGTTGATTGCCAATTATCTAGATGCGCGCGCCTATGAAGCCGCTCTGGTGAATCTGAATTTATTCCGCTCCCCAGACCCTGATCCCTACCCCTTCTGGCATCAGACTCAGGCAACTGGCGGCCAAAATTACACCAAATGGGATGATCGCCAAGCCAGCGAATATCTCGAACAGGCCCGCATTCTGGTAGACCCCATCGAGCGGACGCGCCTTTACCGCAATTTCCAGGTGCGGTTTGCCAGCGAGCTGCCCGCCTTGCCACTCTACTACCCCATGTACACCTATGGGGTAGATGCACAGATCAACGGGGTGCGCATTGGCCCACTGTTCGACACACCCGACCGGTTCACCACCGTAACCGACTGGTTCTTATTCTCTGAGCGAGTTGGCGGCTTAGAACCCGCACCGGTTGAAGAGGCACCCTAGAATTTCCAAACAAAAAAGAGCGGTGGCGCTGCCACCGCTCTTTTTATTTCGGTAAATTTATGCGGCTAAGCCTAAAAAACCAGGGGACTATTTTCCAAACAAAGCATCTTCCAATTCCAACAAACTCTTTCCTAACACATCTAAATCTGATTGGGCGGCGTAGACATCCTCTTCTATTTCATCCAACACAAACGCCAAACGCTGCTCTAGCGCTGTGACCATACCGCTCTGCTCAGGGGGGAGCAATGCTTCAATTTCTACCAGGGTATCCGCGGTTTGATCCAGGGCTACCTGGGCGCGCGCCGGATCATCGCCAATTAGCGCCAGGCGGGCGCTGGCGACATCGACACGGGCGTTCAAGATTGCAATGTGCAAGTCAGTCTCACTTTGTTGCTGGCGCAATTGCTCGTTCTCGGATAGCAGATTCTCATTTTCAGTGCCCAAAGGACGATATTCCGCCACTTGCTCTTCCAGTTCAGCAATTTGCGTCTGAGCATCTTGTGATGCTTGCAGCAATTCGCTTTCCTTTGCCTGAACCGCGGCCCTTAATTCCGCAACCGACGGCTGGTAGAGGGTGAATATTGCGGTGATAAAACCCAACCCAAAGACAATTAACAACCCCAAAGTCCAGCGCAGCAGGTTGCGGAAAAAACGGCGCACTTTTCCCTCTGATTTTGGGGCTTCTTCAACAGGCTCATCAACTGCTTCAGTCTCAGGCATCGCGGGGATGGGGGGAATTTCTTCGGGCGTTTCTAAGACTGGCTCACTGGCGTCGGGCGCCGGTGGCTGCAAAACTGGTTCAATGAGTTCGCTCTCAATGGGTTTTTCATCCAGGGCGGAGGGTTCTTTTTCAAATTCATGATCGGTCATGGCACACTCCAAATATAAAAATTGATCGTAATTTTACTGCAGATTCATCGCTCAGCTAAGGAACATCCGTCTCGGCAATCGCATTGAGCAAGTCTCGCAATCCATCCAAGAAAATCTCAAATTGACTGGCTTCATCTTGCAATGCTTGCATATCTTCTACAAGCTGATCGGTCTCTGCAACTACTTGGGCCATGTCGGCACTCAACTGCTCAATTTGTTCACCGACACTTTCCAGATTGGTCAAACGGGTTTGCACACCATCGAGGTCTTGCACAACGATTTCTGTTTGAACCTGGAGGGCTTCAACCTGGCGATTCAAATCCATCAATTCTTCCGGACGCACAAAGCGCAGGCCGCCATTGACACCCATCAAAATGCCAAAAGTGACTGCCAACGCCAGCACAAAAGAGAGTAATCCGCTAGCAAACGCCATCATTGCAGCCTGGGCGCGGGTGACATCCCCACCTTTGGATCTCTTCTTTTGTGAGAATTCCTCGGGGATGGGGGCTTCGGGAGCAGATTCATCATCCCGGGATAGGCCATCGTCTGGGAGGGAGGTCGCACCCTCGAGAGAGTCGGCGACGGCATTTTCAAGGGGAGCATCTTCCTCAGAGGGCGCGGATTCTACTACTTGAGGTTCTTCTACCTCCTCAATCACATCATCGACCGCCACACTGACCAAAGGCTGCAATTGCTCAAGAGCTGTCGGGCCAATCCCTGAAACACCCGCGAGTTGTTCAACGGTTTCAAATGGCCGGGCCTGGATGATGCGCCTGGCAAGGGCAGGGCCAACCCCAGGCAAAGAATTCAGCGCTTCTAACGAAGCTGTATTGAGATTGATTTTCTCTACCATCTTACACTCCATTTCTCAAAACTAGCGTAATTTGGACTGGCGTTCCAGCAAGGTAATATTAGTATAACTCAAGTTGCGCTCCGGTTCGACACCCTTCGACTGTGACGCAGGGCTTTCTTAAAGTCGAAATGAAAAGCGCTTTTACCGCTGAGAGCGCAAAGAACGCAGAGAAAAATTTAAAAAA